>PUNN01000261.1 GCA_003552605.1 Phycisphaeraceae bacterium | reverse complement strand
GAGCGTGCCTGGTTGTGAAAAACAGTGTTGGTCAGCAGCCCGTGTGTCTATTATAATAGATGTCAAGGCCCACAGGAAGGGTCATCGCGGCAATGGCTACAGAAGGCAAGTCTGCTCAAGTAAAGCTCGTGGAATTGGCCCTGGTGTTTCTGATCGTGCTAGGGGGCGTGCTGCTGGTCACCCGGGAGTTTGTGCCCTCGCGGCGAGGTGAAATCGTTGACCGTCACGGCCGCACACTGGCGCGCGACCGGCTCAGCTATCACGTCAACGTGCATTACAGCCTCATCAGTGGCCGGTGGGCTTACCGGCAGGCCGAGCGACATGCCATGCGTGAGCATCGCCGCCGCTGGCCGGAACTGAGCCGCCGGGAGCGCGATCGACTGGCCGAGCGGTATCGCCCGCAGTATGAGCGGGTGGTACGGCAGTTCTGGGAAGACCTGGCCATGGCCACCGGCACACCGTTGGCCGAAATCGAATCGCACAAGAACGATGTGCTGCTTCGCGTGGCCCAGATTCGCGGCTCTGTGATCGCCCGCCGCATGCAGCGGGAGCGTGAGCAATACGAGATGCCCGTTTCCTCCGCCAACGTGGCCCAGCCCATCGGTGAGGAAGTCATGGGTCATCCGGTGGTCTTCGACATTGACCGGGATGTGCGGCGAAGCATCGAAGCCCTCATCGCCAGGGCGGAGGGGGGCGAGGCGGACCTTGCGGCCTGGCAGCATGTCGAAGTTGAGCCGGACGCGCGGCGGGAATATCCCAATACCAGTGTGACCGTCGCGATCGATACCTCAACCTTTCCCACGCCGTTGAGACAGAGCGAGCCTGTGGAAGTCACGGTCGAGGGGGTGGATACGCACCTGCTCGGCAGGATGCGGTCGATCTGGCGCGAGGATCGCGAGCGCCGGCCCTTCAGCCGCCGCGGGCAGGATGGTGAAAGGGAAGTGGACCTCGGTGGTTACCTGCCCGGTGACATGATCGGGTTGAGCGGGATCGAGGAAGCGCTCGAGGATCAACTCCGCGGCCTGCGCGGTGAGCGCATCATTCACCTCGACACGCTGGAACAGGAGCCGCTCGATCCGGTCCCCGGCCGTGATGTGCAACTGACGGTCGACGTCATGCTTCAGGCCCGCATCCAGGCCCTGATGGACCCGGAACTGGGCTTGCTGACCAGTCAGCCCTGGCATGGGCAGCGCGATGAGAGTGATGAGCGGTACGGGGTTGATCCTGATCCGCGCTGGGTGCAGGTCGGTGATGCGCTCAATGGCGCAGCGGTGGTGCTGGATGTGTCGACTTCCGAGGTGCTCGCCGCAGTGAGCCAGCCGGGCTACAGCCGAGACCAGCTTGAAAATGACGCCTCGAGCATCTGGGATGACCGGCTGAATCGGCCGGATCGTTACCGGGTGACCCACTCGGTGTATCCTCCGGGCTCCACGGTCAAACCGCTGGTGCTGGCCGCCGCGGCGACGGAAGGGGCCTACGACCTCGACCGCACGCTCGAGTGCGAGGGCATGCTGGACCCGGACAATCCCAACATCATGCGATGCTGGATCTACCGCCAGGCTGGCGGCACGCACGGGCCGTTGCTTGGCGATGAGGCGGTGGCGCGAAGCTGCAATATCTTCTTCTACAAGCTTGGCCGCACGTTGGGCGGTCCGGACCTGGTGCGGTGGTACGGGCGGTTCGGCCTCGGCCGAAATGCCGCGGTCGGTCTCAGTGATGAGCCGGGCTCTCTGCCACGATGGCACCCGGATGTCAGCTCGCGAGACCCGGGGTTCAGCCGGAGTGAGGCGATCTTCATGGGCATCGGCCAGGGCCGCGTCGCGTGGACCCCACTTCAGGCCGCAGCCTCATACGCGGCGATGGCAAAAGGGATGTACCACCAGCCCACGTTTATTCGCAATGGCGATGAGTTGGGGCTTGATCGGCACCAGTGGCCACTGGACCTCGACCCGCAGGCGGTCGACATGGCCCTTCGCGGTCTGGACATGGGGGCCAACCGTCGAGGGGTGGGCACGGCCGTGGGCATCACCATGCTCCAGGGTGAGCGCATCTTCAACGTGCCGGGTGTGACGGTCATGGCCAAGAGCGGAACCGCACAGGCACCACCGACCCGGTACGATTCGACCGGTGATGGCCGGCCCGATGCCATCGGCCGGTTGGGCAGCCATGCGTGGTGCATTGCGCTGGTCAAGCCCGAGGGGGCCGATGAGCCCCGTTACGTGGTGGCCGTGGTGCTCGAGCATGCCGGTAGCGGCGGTTCCGTGGCCGGGCCCGTGGTTAACCAGATCGTGCATGCGCTGAAGGAAGAGGGATACCTTTGAACCTGCTGCTGATGCGCTTGCGTGAACTGATGCGGCCGCACGCCGGCTGGGGCGTGCTGCTGGCAGCCGTGGCGCTGCTGTGTATGGGAATTGGCGCGATTGAAACCACCGACCGGGCCCGCGAGCCGGTCACCGCGTTCGCCGACCGGCAGGTGCTCTGGGCGGTGGTGGGCCTGATCGCCTTCGTGCTCTGCCTGCTGCCGCATCCGCGCGCGGTGGGCCTGAGCGCCGTGCCGCTGATGATCTTTGCCCTGATCCTGCTGGCGGTGATCACCCTGCCCATGATGCCGCGGTCGATCGTGCCGGTCATCAACGGGGCCCGGTCGTGGATCGATCTTCAGGTGATGCGCTTTCAGCCCTCGGAGATGGGCAAAGTCGCATTCATCCTCTGTATCGCCTGGTACCTGCACTATCGTGACACCCACCGCACGCTCAAGGGACTGCTTGTGCCATTCGGTATCATGGTGGTGCCGGTATTGCTGATCCTGCGCGAGCCTGACCTTGGCAACTCGATGCTGCTTGTACCGGTGCTGTTTGCGATGTTGCTCGCGGCCGGCGCGAAGCTGCGCCACCTGCTGCCGGTGGTGGGCGTGGGCGTGACGGCGGTGCTTATCGTCATGGGCTCGGTCTTCTTCCTGCCCGATTCGATGCAGGTGCTGCGCAAGTATCAGCGCGATCGAATCGAGTCGATGGTACTCCAGACCTTTTACGATGACCGCCGCTACGTGCAGAGCGTGGGTTACCAGCAGGACCGGGCTGTGACCGTGGCCGGCGCCGGTGGGTGGGATGGTTACGGGGCCGACCGCGCTGCGACAATCCTGCGGTTCAACCGCATCCCAGAGGATCACACCGACATGATCTATGCCATCGTCTGCCTGCGGTGGGGCTTTCTCGGCGGGGCGCTGATGCTCGGGCTGTATGCGCTGATGATCATCTGCATGCTGCGCGTCGCCGCGGTAAGCAGGGATCCGTTCTGTCGCCTCGCCATTGTCGGTTTCGCTGCGCTGATGGTCTGTCAGCTTGTGGTGAATGTGGGTATGGCCCTCGGGGTGCTTCCGGTGATGGGGGTGGTGCTTCCCTTCGTTTCCTACGGGGGGACGAGCCTGATGATGTGCTCGATCATGGTCGGGCTGACGGTCAACTTCGCCTCCCGGCGGCCGGTGATGCTGGCCCGGCCGAGCTTCGAGTTCGACCAGGCCTCGCTGTCTCCGCCACGCACCGCCCCGCGGATCACCCCATGAGCCAGCCGCCCGTCCCCGATTTCGTTCCGCATCAACTCGGTGAACTCGGCATCGAGTTGGCGCCATCCCAGACTGAGCAGTGCGCGGTTTTCCTTGACCGCCTGCTTGAAGCCAACCAGCGGATGAACCTGACCGGTATCCGGGAACACTCACAGGCCTGGCAACGGCACATCATCGACAGCCTCTCGATTCTGTTTCTGCTGGATCAACTGGAAGCCGGCGATCGGTTGATCGACGTCGGCAGCGGCGGCGGCCTGCCCGGCATCCCCCTCGCGATCGCGCGGCCTGAGCTCGAGGTCACCCTCCTTGAGGCCACGGGCAAGAAACTCAACTTCCTGCGCCAGACCGCCGAGGCGATGGGGCTTGCCAACATCCGTTTCATCCATGCCCGCGCCGAAGATGCTGGGCGTCAACCCGCTCATCGACAGCACTACGACACCGCCGTGTGCCGCGCCCTCGGGCCCATGCGAGAGTTGCTCGAGTACACCCTGCCCCTTGTGCGCCTCGGTGGGATGCTCGTGGCGATGAAGGGGCCGAGCGTGGCTGAGGAGATGGCGCAGGCGGGCGATGCCCTGCATCTGCTTGGTGGCGGCCGCGTGGATGTGGTCGACACCTATCCCGAGTCCATGCCTTGGCGCACCGTGGCGGTGGTGGTCATCAAGGAACATCCCACGCCGCCAGAGTATCCCCGCCAGCCCGGCTTGCCTCGTCAATCGCCACTCTGACGTGAGGCGGGATCCCGCGCGGGTGGGGCGTCTGCTCCGGTTGGCGTGGCACTGTCGGCTCGTGGCGGGGGGGGGGCAGGCTGCGCCGCCCCTGACAGGCTGCCGGACGAGCGTTTCGACCCCTTGTCGTCCTCGGCCGCCCCTGCGGCTTGCACCGACGATGCGGGAGGGGAAGCGGCGGCGGGATGACCGGAGCGGGCACCGATGTAGGCCATGAAGCCCGGGCTCAGCGCCCGCAGCCAGTCCACGATCTTATGCCAGCGGGGCACGCAGGTGTGCAGGCGGGGGCGGTCGATCAGCTTCACGACCGCTTTTGCGACACGTTCGGGGCTGATCCCGTGGCGGTGGATCATCGGCGTCATCGGCTTGAACACCGGGTCGTTGAAGAAATCAGTCCGGATGATGCCCGGATGGACGCAGCAGAAGCGCACATCCGCACTTCGATATTCACTGGCCAACCCGTAGGTCAACGCCGCCATCGCACTTTTGGAAGCGGCATAAGCCGACATGCCTGCCGGAAATGCCTTCGTCGCCATCGAGGCGATGTTGATGACCCGACCGTAGCCCGCCTCGAGCATTCCCGGCAGCAGCGCGTAAATGGCCTCGGCCGTGGCAAAATAGTTGACCTCGAACATTTCGCGCTGTTTGGCCATCGGGACATCGAGGAAGCGGCGGTTGTCGCCGAAGCCAGCGTTGTTGACAAGCACCGCTACCGGCCCGTGCTCGCGCTCGATCTGTTGCATCAGCGCGCCGACCTCGCCGCTTTGCAGCAGATCCGCCGGACAGGCATAACTCCGCGCGTAGGGCCGCAATTCGCCAGCAAGCGATTCAAGCTTCTCGGCGTTGCGTGCCACCAAGGCCGTCGGCCAGCCGCGCTCAGCGAGGGCCACAGCCACAGCGCGACCGATGCCGGTTGAGGCTCCGGTGATCACAGCCAGGCCGCGCTTTTCGTCAGTGGGTGTCTCAGCCATGCCAACCTTATCACGTCAGATCCCGTCCAAGTCAAGCCGGCACCACGGGCCCGGCTCGAGCGGGCGAGGCGGAAGCTACCGGCATGATCCCACCGGACGCGGTTAGCTCAGACCCATCTGACGGAGGTTTTCATAGCTGATTTTCAAACTCTCGAACGGATCGAGATCGCCGCTGTCGCGCTCCACGAGATACCAGCGCACGCCCGCATCGCCGCAGGCATCGAGGATCGCCGGCCAGTTCAGGTTGCCGTCACCGACCTCGGCCATCTTCTGCTTCCGGTCAGCGTCGATCTGCATGTCCTTGACATGTACGATGGGGATGCGGTCGCCGGGCAGTTCGCCGATGCGGCGGATCCACGCGGCCGGGTCGCCGCCGGCATGGGCGACCCAATAGGTGTCGATCTCGAACCACGCCTCCTCGCCGAGTTCTTCAACCAGGATGTCAATGGGCCGGCGGCCATCGATCAGGGCCCATTCGTGGCTGTGATTGTGATAGCCGGTGCGCACGCCGTTTTCAGCAAGCGTCGCGGCAATCTGCGAATACTCGGCGGCAAACCGCTCCCACTCCTCGATGGTCTTGAAATTCGCACTGCCAAGCGCGGTGTACTCACACTTCAGCGTGCGGTGGTAGTCCAGGCAGGCCTCGGTGTCCTTCATCAGGTCCAGCTTGACATGTGTGGCGACACAGGACAGGCCTTCTCCATCGAGAATCCGCGCAACCTCAGGCGGATCGATCGGCCCGATAGCCGAGACCTGAACGGCCTGGTAGCCGATCTGCCTCAACTTGCGGCAGGTCTCGGCGAGGTCAGCGGCGGTCTTGGTGTGCTCGCGAACGGTGAACATCTGGGCACCGAGGACGGTTTCGCTCATCGTGGGGCTCCTGTGATGGGGGGGTAGGGGGTGAATCCGCTGCGCCGGGCTTCCGGGGCTGTGGCACAGGTTGTCGCGTCCCGCGACTGCTGCCTGGACGGCCCTGCTGCAACCGGGCGCCGCGAGAGCGCCAGGCAACCACATACCGGGAGGCAGCGTTCCCAGTGTAACCGGCGGAACTCAAGCATGGAAATGCGGTCGGCAAGGCGAACGCATGTAGATGCTAAACCGGGTGGCATGGTCAGCGGCTGTCCGCAGCCGATGGCCATGACGGCCTGTGACTGGGGGTTCGCCGCATGGCCATCAGCCGAAGACGGCTGCTGACCATGCCACCCGAGCTACATGCGTTTGCCCTGATGCGGTCGGTGGCCACGCCACGACCCCACGGCCGGCCATGATGAGCTCGCCGGCATCACCCGCAATACCCCGCGGATCAACAATCTCGACGATGGCACCCTCGTCAAACCACCAGCCCCACCGAGGTCGATCGCCACGCGCTGAACCTGCTCGGCCTATCACTGACTCCCACGGAACGAGGTGGCCAGCAAGCGCAATGGCGATTCTCACGTAAGGGGCTCCTGTTTTACCCCGGGTTGGCAGCGGTCGGCCCAGAATTTGAGCTTGAACATGCCTGAAAGGTGAAATCGTCCCCGGAAAACCACCGCATTTGGCGAGGTTCTGTGCCGCTTTTTGCGGCAATTTCGGCCAGTCGCCCACCTAGGCGCGCACTGATCGCGCCCGGGGTCAGGGGTTGATCGACAAACTCCTTTCAAAGTTGTAGGCGATCGCTCCCAGGGCGAAGTCCAGGGCGTTGCGTCGCAGTCCCCGGTAGCGGGTGCGCACGAATCCACCGGCCCGCTTCATGCACGCGAAGGGATGCTCCACGAACGCCCGGAAGGCGGCGCACAGCCGGTTATGGGCCTTCTGGCCGCGCACCCGACGCTTGAGGATGCCGCAGAAGATACCTGAGGTGCTCCCCATGCGCTGGGCGCGCATCGGGGGGAGGTAAGGTGGACCCCACCTGGGGGGCTGCGGGCCGT
>PUNN01000177.1 GCA_003552605.1 Phycisphaeraceae bacterium | reverse complement strand
TGCGCGGCCACAGGCCGGCACCGCCGGATTGAGCAAGAGATCCAGCTCCATCCGCGCGCCGGCAAGGCGCAACCGCCAGTCATCGGATAGGCCCTCCCAACTCTGCTCAATCAATTCCACCGCCTGTTCACGGTGCTCAGTAACGGTTTCGGCATCGGCGCCGTTCGCCTCGAGCCGCTCGGCTTCACCTGCATGCCACCGGCCATGGTAATGCAGCGCCATGGCATCGTCGGGCAATTCCTCGCGGACGTGCTCGAGGTCGCGGCCGGCCTGCGCCCACTCATCGGTATCTCGCGCTGCGCGACGTTCCCACAACTCGATCACCGCCGCCGACCGGTAAAGCCGCGGCATGACCAGGGCCGGCTGACCTTCGATGGCACTGTGACTCTCATCGCGCACGCTGACCCAGTCACCGAGCTTGACCAGCAGGTCCATCCATTCGCGGAAAGTGTCATCACCTGGCACGCGTCGATAGGCGGTCGAGAGCGCTGCCTGCATCCGCCCGATGCGGTCCTGAGCCTGGTCGCGGTTCTCGACCACCATCTGTCGCAGTGCATCGAACTGCTTGCGGCGCAGCTCGGTATTGCGGGGGTCCTGACTGGCCGCGCCCTGATACTCATGGACTGCATCACTGAATGCATCCCGAGCTTCACGTCGAAGCTCGAACGCCTGCGGCTGGGCATCGAGCCCGCCTTCGGCGATCGCGGCATCGGCCTGTTCCATCAGCGACACGGCCCGGACATAGAACTCATCCCCACGGGACTCACGGCCGCCACGGGTCTGCAGATAAAGCAGCGCCGCGGTGACCACACCGGCAACGATCACCAGCGCGGCGACCAGTCCGATGACAAACGGTGTATTAACGCGTCGGGCCATGTGACTTCAGGCTCCTGTACGGGGCAAAACGCCGGGGCAGCACGCCCTTGGGGGCCGCGCGATCCAACCGGCGTGGGCTGGTGACTATTCGTCAGGCTGCGGGGGCCATTCACCGCGTTTGACCGCCTCCCAGTCGGGCAGCGCGGCCATCACATGCGGCAGCACATCACGGAGGAACGATTCGGCGGCCTCACGGCCCTCAGCTTCACTGCGGAAGCCGATGGGCATCAACTCGATCTTGGCATGGTAGGAGTACTGGTCCCGCGGATTGAAGGCCTCGGCACGCACGTGGTCCGGCGTGGGGTAGTACCGACCGTTGGCCGCAAAGAAATAGTAGACGTTGTGGATGCGGCCCGGCTGCTCGGGGTCTTCAAAGCGGAAATCGGTGACCGGCACCTGCATCGACGGGATGGTGACCGGGTCGCGGTCCTTGTCCGGGAAGACCGCCTGCCACACTCCCGCCTCCTCGTTGTGGCGGTACTGATCACCTTCGATGGTGAAATCCGTCCGGCCTCGCCCGACCGGCCGCAGCCCACCGGCCGCGAAGCAGCGCTCCGGTACATGGGGCACCACGCCCGCCGACCCGGTGTAATAGGTCACGTGCATCCGCATCATGCCCTCGCCGGCACGGTCCCCTTCGCCGCGGTAGACGTAGTCGCGGATGACGTATTCGTTGGTGCCAAGTGCATCCTCGATCTCGGCCGACAGCCGTTTATCACTCTCAGCTTCCCATGCCCATGGCCCGACCTGCCGCGGAATCGAGTCCAGCGGCCGGCGGATCTGGATGGGCTTTTTCTCGAGTGCCAGTTGCATGGCCTGCACCGCGCCGTTGAGCCCGACCCCGGCTGCGAGCAGGACGCCGCAGATGATCCCGAGCTCGCGCGCGCCCGGTCGGCCGGAAGGCAGCTTCAACACCCGCTGCAAGGGCACCGATGCGGCAAAGCACACCCCACCAAGCAGCGCCAGTCCCGCGGCAATGCGGATCGCATCGGCCGTCTGCCCCATCGATGCAAGCATCTCGGCCACCAGCAGGTACGCCCCGAGTGCCGCCGCTGCACCAAGCAAAAGCACAACGACGCCGATGCCTACACCGTTAAGGGCCGCCTTGAAAATGTTCTGATTGTCGCGGTAGAACGCCCGCACCTTCGGCCACACGCCAGCCATGTCGTTGCGGCCTTCGCTGCCCGGATACGGCTCACCGTAAAACGCCGCCTGCAGCCCGGCAAAGGACATGCCCGCAGGCGAGGCCGGCTGCAAGGGCTTCGCAGGCTCGCGGCGGCGACGCAGCCGGGCACGCTCTTCGGCCGGGTCATAGATGAACATCTTGTCCAGCACCCAACCGATCAGCAGGAAGATCAGCGCTGCGGGGATGAGCATGAGCATCCCGATGAAGATGTGGGCATCGCCACGGGCAAGGGAGGGGTCCACCTTTGCATAAAGCACGGCGATGACCACCACGCGCAGAATGTTGACAAACAGGGCCACCGGGATCGTCGAGGCGGCGATGATCAGCCGCTGCCACCATCGCCGGTGTGTGGCCAGGAAGGCGATGGCCACGCCCAGGGCGAGGAACGTCATCAGCATGCGAAGGCCCGAGCACGCCTCCTCGACGTTGAGCGCGTGCCGCTCGAGCTCACCACCGGAACCGGTGAAGAACAGGTCGATCTGCGAACCGGTGACCGTGGCGTCAAGGTCGATGAACGCACCCATGACCTGGATGATCCCGGCCGAGATCACCGCCGCGAGCACCTGCATCTCAAAGGCGATCTGCTCCCAGTACCGCTGGGAGATGACCACCGCGAACACCAGGTAAAGCGCGGGGAACCAGAGGATTTTCATCCGGCTCGGACCGGCCAGGAACAACGTCAGGCCAAAGACGGCCAGGACCATGCTGTAGCCCTGGATCATGTCGTTGCGGCCGGGATAGATACCAAGAGCAAAGCCGAAGATCCCAGCAAGCAGCAACAATAGCCCGGGCCAGAAGACACGCGCCGGATAAGCAACTATCTCTTTCTTGCGAAGCACGATGAAGATAATCGAGAAGACGGGAATCAGCGGAATATGAGACCAGTCCGTCTGCTCAATCGCCACCCGCCCCATGCGCGTCAAGAAACTGAAATATATAAAGCAAAACAGCGCGCCGATCACCACCGCCCATATCCATCCCTCGAGGGACAGTAACGGAGGATTCTCCGACTGCGAAGGTTGACGCAGGCTGGTGGAAGCGGTGGTCATGTCTGTTCCACTACGGCATCGGGCCCTTGACGGTTTGGGTTAACTTCGACCCGGCCCGCTTCCGCCGTTTGTGGCCACCCGCCAGCCCGCTCGTGCGACCCGGCCCGCGGCCGGGCAGTGAGTCGGCTATCGACCGAACACGTCGACGTTGAAGTTGCGGTCGAGGATGAAACCGAACCCATACGACGTGCGGAATCCGTTGCGGACCACAGCCAGCGGCGTCGCCCAGAAGGCCGTTCCAACTCGGACCAGGTCATTCTCCTTGAGGAAAATATCGGGCTCACGTCCTTCTCGTATCGCCTGAAGATCAAGGCGCATGATCACTTCCCGTTCCGGGCCGACGCGGCGGGTCAGCTCCACACGCTGGGGCACCGCCGTCTGCGTCAGCCCCCCCGCTGCGGCCAGCAGCCGCTTGAGGGTCAGGTCGCCATCGCCCGGCAGAGCGAACGTGCCCGGCCGCGCCACCTCGCCTTCGATGAAGACGTTGCCGAGCTGAGCCGGCGGCACCCAGATCACATCGCCCGGGCGGACCACAATATTGTAGCGCATATCGCCGACACGCAAGCGATCGTACGGAATTCGGATGATTCTCTGGCTGACCACCTCCCGCAGCGGGTCATCCTCCCTCTGGTCGCGGCGGAGGCGGCGCTCGCCCTCATCGGCCCGCACCCACCGGCCATCCATATGCACCATCGGCGGCTCGGGCAGCTCATCGCCGAGCAACTCCCGTGGCGGGGCCTGGCCCTCGGCCGGCTCCTCGAAAGGATCACCCAACGCCCCTTCAAGCTCCTGAAGCAGGTCTTCCGGGTCGCGCGGCAGCGGCCGGTCTGGACGCTCCGGCTCCTCATCATCAGGGTCATCCGGATCCACAAGCGGGATGCGGCGGATGACGTAAAGCTCCTTTGTCGACCCGGGGACACCACCGGCGAGGGTGATTGCGTCAAGAAGTCTGAAGTCAGCACCAATAATATTGTAGGTGCCGATCCGGACACCACCCGTCCTCGGCTCACTGTTGATTGAGAAGGTGTTCTGGCGCATCTCCTGCACCATCACGGAGACGATGGGGTCGCGCACCAACCCCAACTCCTCGAGCCGCCGCCCGATCATCCGCTCGGCCTCACTGGCCGTCACCCCGTCCAGTTCGATCGTGCCCAGCCGCGGCAACCGCACCCGGCCAAGCTCATCCACCCGGCGGGTGAGCACTGACTCCTGCCCCTGCTGGACCAGGTGCATGATCTGGAAGCTGACGATATCGCCCGGCCCCATGCGGTATTCCTGCACCGTCGCGACAAGGTCCTCTTCCTTGATCTCCGAGAGCCCCTCGGGGAACGCCGACGGCTCATCGACCAGGTCGAGCTGGCGAAGGATGGGGACCTCGCGCGGCGTGCGCTCGAACCCACCCATCCCCCGCGGATCGCCCATCCATGAATGCACTTCGCACCCGCCCGTGCCGGCCCCGAGCAGCGCTATTGCCAGCGCCATGGAAAACCACCGGGCGGAAACACAGCCGAATCGTGTCGCGTTTGTCACCATTTACTCTCCTGATCCGGACCCCTTCGGCCCGGGAGGTCCCTGCACCTCCATCGTGCTGATCGTCGCGCAGGATGCAATCAGATCAGTTTAACAGTTTCGACCGCCCCTTTTTTGGCCCCGGTAAGCTCCCTCGGCCCCCCGATGCCCTCTCGCGGGCAGCCATCGGAACAGCTCGGCCCGGCCAACGCACACAGTCTATCAAACGAGCCCCCCTGCGTGCGATGCCTTGCTCCGGACAGGGCAGCCACGCAAAAGGGCACGCCGAGCCCCACAGCATCGCTGCCAGAGGGGGGGCGGTCAAAGCCCGGGCAATAGTGTGGCCGACACAGGCGTTCCACCGGTAGCCTCCCCCCACCGTGGCGTCGGGCCGTGGCAGGGCCGCGCACGGCACAACCCAACCGCTGATTGGAACGCACCATGCCGTATCCCGTGCCCTTTCAACTGCCCCTGCCCTCCCGCCGTTTCTGCACGCTGGTCCTCATGGTGCTCGCCTTCGCCGCGATCGGCCCCTTAGCGGCCGCGGGGCAAGGCGACCGCCCCACTCTCGAAGCGCATGTGCTCGGGGACGCCGCCGACCCGGACCTGCTCGAGCGCCATGAAGATGGGCGGTACACGCTGACCGGACGGGGCCGCGAGGCTTACATGGGCAGGGATGAGGGCAGTTTCGCCGGCTTCAAGAGCGAGGCCTCCAATTTCACCTTCACCGCCCGCATCGCCGATGGGCCGGAAGGCACCCCCAACCCGAAATACGGCATCTCCCTGCGGGCGGGCCTCGAAGGCACGGACAAGGCCATCAACCTGCGATACGACGGGTTCGAGCACAACCGTTGCATCCAGTGGTTCATGCGCCACCGCGTGATCCCCGAGGATGCTCAAGGTGGACGACAGAGCTTCCAGGATGGCCTCGAACGCGACCGCACCGCCACGGATGGCTTCTACATGCGGCTCGTACGGCGGTATCCGTATGTCCGCCTCTACACCTCTGAAGATGGCGAGCAATGGCAGCCCGTTGCGGATGACTATCAGGTCGCCCTGCTGCCGCAGCAGGTGTGGGTGGGCCTGCAAGTGACGGCGGGGGGCGATGGCAACACGCCCGTGGAAGTAACCTACGGCGACATCGACTTCACCGTCGATGACGATGATGCCACGGCGGAGCGATTCGAGGACTACGAGGAATACACCCCGCCACAGCGCACCTGGCGCATGACGCAGGTCCGCATTCCGGGTGGTGATGACAACGAGATCACACCGTTTCTGCTGATGCCCAAAGACATGGACCCGGCCGACATCCGGGGCCTGGCCTACTCCACCGGCTCCAAGGAAATCATTCACGCGGGCAATCGCATGATGGAATGGGACAGCGGGCCGGGACAGTTGCGCAAGCCCAAGGCCATGGACGACTGGGAGGGCGTGCTCGACATCGATGACCTGCGGCCCTGGAACGAGATATGGGCCCACCACGGCTTTGTCCGCATCGGCGGGGCATGGGGGCCGCGACACTATGAAGCAGCGGTGGAAGCCCTCGCGGAAGCGACCGGGATCGACCACCTTCCCGATGTCCCTTTCGTGGTCACGGGCGGCTCATTTGCCGGCGGCCAGTCAGCCCAGGCCGCCCGGCGCTACACCGACCGCACGATTGCCTCTGCCCCGCTGATTATCGGAATGGCCGGTGCCGACACTGAGAACCCCGATGTCCTGGCGACTCCGCACCTTCACGTGTACGGCTCGCGGGATGGCTCGCATCACGATGATGCGCTGCGACGGATTCCTCAACTGCGCCAGCGCAATGCCCAGTGGGCCCCATCGCCGATGTGGGATGTGGGCCATGTCCCCAATACCGCCGACCACATCTTCTTTCCCTACTTCTTCGAGATGGCACGACTGCGCCTGCCTGAGAACCCCGATTACAGCGAGGGCCGGGTGGAACTCAAGCGCCTGGAATACAACGATGGCTGGTACGGGCTGGTCGATACGTGGGAAAGCAACCATCCCGAGGTCATCCCCGTTGCCGAATACGAAGGCGATTCGGACAAACTCGTCTGGCTGCCCAACGAGTACCTGGCGCGCGCATGGCAATCGTTTGTCTCACACAAACCACGAACCGTGGTCCATTTTCCCATGAACGAGGGCAGCTACGCCTTTGGCGGCCGGCGACCACACGGCTGGCGACAGTCGTTCATGGCGGCCAACGAACCGTGGGAACTGGTCGCCTCCGGCCCGATCGGCGAGGATGTCACGGTCACCTGGTACAGCGGCCTTGAGCCTCTGGAAGTAGTCGAATCCCACGATGACAACCCCTACCGCGTCACCCTGGAAGGGCTGGAACCGGGCCTGCATGTGATTCATGCCATCGTCGACATGGGCGATGACGGCAAGGAAATCTCCCGGCCGACGCCCGTGCTCTTCACCGAACGGGAGGAGTGAGCCGCGCCGCCCTGGCCTTCACATCAGCGCACGCTGCTCATCCCGCGGCCGGGGACCACCATGGGGGCACCGAGGCGGCCGGAGGGACAGGGGGCCGCGGCTGCCGGGGCCGCGGGC
>PUNN01000223.1 GCA_003552605.1 Phycisphaeraceae bacterium | reverse complement strand
GGAGTGAAGCCCCGAAGGGCCAACCGCGATACGTGATCTGTACCCGTTGCGGAAAGGCGCATGACACGCAGGGCAAACCCATGCAGGTGCGATACCGGGTGGCATGGTCAGCGGCTGTCCGCAGCCGATGGCCATGTCGGTGTCCCTGAGGGCGGCCAAGGGCGAAGGGACCCGGAACCGTATGGCCGTGACCCCCCGCAAGGCGCTTCACTCTTTTCCCTCGTTTCCCTCGATTGCCGGTCCGGGCGAAATCCGATAATTCGCGCCTGCATCGCGCGGCGTGCCCGCCCGCCGCGCTTCGGAGGGGTATGTATTCAAATGGCCCGGGCTAATGGCCGAAAGCTATCAGAGGTCCCCGCGCTTCAAGGTTTTGGTGTGACGCCGATGGAATTCGTGCGGCCGAGCGCATGGCCGGCGGCCCTCCTGTTCAGTATCGCGGTGTCCGTGATCTTGACAGTGGTCGCACTGTGATGCTGGTGGCGAACGTCGGTCTCTGCTCAGCAGGCCGTTCGAGAGTGTGAGAAGACATGCAGCGGATTCGCGTCAGTCATCTGCGGCCGGGTCAGCGCTACGATACCCCCATCTTCTCAGCATGGGGGCAGAAGCTGCTCAGCGCCGGGGTCGAGCTGACCGAGCGGCATATCACCGCGCTGCGCCGTTCGAGCACATCGCAGATCATCCTCGCACGCGATGTGGCCGAACTCGAGCGGGAGGGGGTGGTCCGGCCATTGGAGACCGGCAGGCTCCGGCGGGGCGACCGCTTCAAGGGCAACCTCGTCACCCGTGCAGGGCAGGTGCTGCTCGAAGCAGGTGAAGAGATCGAGCCCCACCACCTTGATGCCGCACGCGCCAGTGGCGGCGTGTACGAAGTCGAGGTGCAGCCGGCTGAACCGTCCCACACCGCCCGCGACCGGCTGGTGACGGCCGAGGCGATTCAGGCCGAGCTTGAGAAGAAGACGCAGGGCTTGGACCTTCGTGTGGCATCGCACGGCCCCGGCTACTGGAAGCCGGTGTCGCCTGAGAAACCCTGGCTGGCGGTCGATGAACTCGAGGCCTTCCGTGCCGCCCACGTGGCTACAATCCGTCGCCTTTATGCCCGGGTGGAGGCCGGCCTCAGCGCCCCCATCGAGTGCCTGGACCCCATCATTCATGACCTGCTGGACCTGGTGCGCCAGCATCCCAACCACTTCAGTCAGCTTGCACTGCTGCTGCGCCATCCAGACGATTACGTCCCCGACCATGTGTACACCGTCACGGTGCTGGCCATGGCAACGGCGATGGGTCTGCAATGGTCGCGGGGGCGGTTGGAAGAGTTGGCGCAGGCGGCACTGCTCTACGATGTGGGCATGCTCAATGTGCCGGCGCGCATTCGTGAGGGCGGGGGTGAACTGAGCGAAGATGACCGTGAGCGCATCCGAAAGCATCCGCTCTTCTCGGTGCATCTGCTCGAGTCGGTGCGGGTCACTCCGCCGCTGATCCTGCTCGCCGCTTCGCAGCATCATGAGCGTGAGGATGGCAGCGGGTATCCACGCGGCGATGGGGGGCAACGGCTTTGCGATCATGCCCGCGTGCTCGCCGCGGTCGATACCTTCGCCGCGGCGACGCAGCGCCGGGGCTACCGCGAAGCCAAGCTGCCCCATACTGCCATGAAAGAATTGCTACAGGCGGCGAAAGAGGGCGCGATATGGAAGGATGCCGCCCGCGCACTTGTCCAGGCCGTTGGCCTGTTCCCCATCGGGTCACACGTTGAACTGAGCGACGGCCGGGCGGCCCGCGTGCTTGCCGCCAATCCCGCGGCCTGCGACCGCCCGGTGGTCAAGCCGTTGAACGATCAATCCATCCGCGGCGACACCATCGACCTTGCCGACCGAAAGCATCAGCATCTGCGCATTGTCAGTGCCGTGGCGGCGTGAGCAATGGCCGGCATGGCAACGCAGTTGATCGCGCTTGCGCGGTCGCAGGTGGTTGCGAAGCCGACAGCGCAGCGGTGGCCCTTATCTCATGCACTGCCGCTGGTGATGTGGCGGGCGATGGGCGTGAGCAGGCCGGGGACGAGCCGTTCGGTTGCGAGCAACTCGGCACAATCCTTGAGCCGGTTGAACTCGTGTCCGAGGTGCTTGATGTCATCGACCGGGCCGTAACGGCGGAGTGTGAGGAAGATGCTGATCGGCTCGTTGCGCGACCGGCCCGCCCCGCCGCGGCGGCCCCGCTGTCGGGTCTTGACCTCGAAGAAAGCCTGAAGCTCACCCGTGCGGTTGAGCTGGAGGCCGAAAACGGGCTGCACATCGATGACCTTCGTATGCTCGGATTCAGGGAAGCCAGCCGGCAGACGAAGCAGGTCACCGAGTGGCGACTGGCCCATCAAGGCATCGTAAACCACTTCATCATGGTTGGCGTTGCACTCAAGGTCGAAACCGAAAAGCAGCTCGAGGTAATCGATATCCAGCGGACTGATGGTCAGGTGGAACGGTGAAACCTCCAGCACGAGCCGGTGGAAGCGGTAGGCCTGCTCCATCGATGGCGGGTTGACGTGGCCGGTGCGGATGCTCGTGCGACGCAGCGCCATCCACTTGTACTCGGCATCGCGGCGACTCGATTCGAGGGCCAACTCATCATCGAAGCGGCGGAATCGGTCCATCGACGGCTCGCTGCGTCGAATGCGGTCGAACAGGTGCAGAATCGTCTCCCGCTCGCCGGGCAGGTCCAGCTTCAGCGCCAGCTTCTGGTTGATGTAAAAGTCTGTGCATAGGGCGCCGTAGCTCGTGGGCATGATGTTGCTCTACCTCATTGCAGGTTCAGGGCTTAAAGCAGTTTGCCGGGGCTCGCCCGGAAGTACCATAGCGCGGAACCGGGCCATTATAGCGTCGCCGCGGTATACCGTCGCCTTTGTCGCAACTGTCCCGTGGCGAATGACTTATCATTGCCGCGGGGGCGTATGGCGTTGCCCCCGCTCCAGTGTCGCCCTGCCTCCCCGCCGGCTGCATGGCCGGCCGCTCCCCCAAGGCGAACGCATGTAGGGGCGAAACCGGGTGGCATGGTCAGCGGCTTCCGGGGGTGTCCGCAGCCGATGGCCATGACGGCCTGTGATTGGGTGGTCGCCGCATGGCCATTGGGCTGAAGACCCCCCGGAAAGCCCGCTGATGCAGCCGGCCATGGGGTGCCCCTGTCGCGTGTCATGCACCCCGCTGGGCGTATCTCCCCCACCCCCGGGGGTTTCCCGACCTAGCATCGCTCATGGAGTTGCCGGTGGTTTCAGCCTCGTATCGCCCTGGCCGTCCTGCAATGCTGCGCGCTCTTGACCGGGCGCAGGGCATTCTCAGCCGCGCGGTGGCAGATGAAACGACCCTTGATGGGGCGGTCGCCTTCAGCAGCAAGCGATATCCCGCCCTGGTCATGGCCAACCGCGCGGCGGACCTCGCCGCGGTTGAGCCCGTGGCGGCGGATGATCTGCTGCACGCGATCCAGGCGCATTTCCAAGATTGTGGCAGCCGATGTCTTGCGCTTGCCGGTGCCGGCCTGGTCGACAGCCGGCCGATGCGCGCGGCGGCGGAGGCGGCGGGGTTCAAGCCGCGGCCATGGGAAGCGCTGATCCTTCAGCGATACCGACCGCCGCAGACGCCACGGGACGATGTCCAGGTCATCCCGGCACGCGCGGCGTTCGAACAGACCGCCCGGCTGTTTACCGCGGCCGGGCTCGAAGAGAGCAATGGTGATGAGCAAGGGGCCCGGCAGCGCGGTGATGCCGTGGTCGAAGCGCTCGATGATCCGCGCTTCGACCTGCTGCTCGGCCGCTGCAACGGTGAGCCGGTGGCCGCGGCGGGCGTGGTCGGCCTCGGGCAGATGGGCGTGATTGTCGAGCTTTTCACCGACCCTGAGCACCGCGGCCATGGCATCGGTGAAACAATGCTCGATCACCTTGCCGACCTCTGCCATCGCGCCCGCTTCGAGCAGGTGTTGGTCGAACTGCCAGAGGCGGCCGCGGCCCGCTCATGGCTGCACCGCCGGGGCTTTGATCGCTTCGCGGAATTGGAGCGGTGGCAGGAGGCGGATGCCGCCGCGCAAGGTGGAAGTGGGCAGTAGGCTCGCTTGCGGCGTTGGGGCAATCTGCGGCGATGCAAACGTGACCAACCATGCCGCGGCCTGAGCCCGCTTCGCAGCGCCCCCCCCGGGAAGCCGCTGACGCGGTCAGCTTTTTTTGCGGCTGCATGCGTTCGTTCGCCCCGTGCCGCGGCCATCGGCAGTGGCATCGCGGGTGTGGCGGGGGTTATGATCCGCTTCATGAGTCAATCTTCACCCGCAGATCAACCGCAGCGCATCGGCATCATCGGTGGCACCGGCGTCGAGGAGGCGCTCGGGGCAGAAGGCGGTAAGACGGTCGAGCCGGAGACCCCCTTCGGCCCGCCTTCAGCGCCGATCACGCTGACGCAGTGGCAGGGCGTCGAGCTGGCCATCCTCCGCCGCCACGGCATCGGTCACCGGTTCAATCCCACCCACGTGCCTTACCGGGCCAATATCTTCGCGCTGAAAACGCTCGGCGTGAGCCACATCATCGCCACGGGGGCGACCGGCTCGCTGGATGAAGACGTGCATCCGGGCGACCTGGTCATTGTGGATCAGGTGATCGACAAGACCTTCCGCCGCGAGAGCACCTACTACAACAACGTCGCGGCACACATCGAACTGGCCGACCCCTTCTGCCCCGTGATGCGCAAGTGGTTGCTGGATGCGGCCACGCGGGTCACCGATGAGGTGGGCGAGCCTGTCAGCGTCCATGATGGTGGTACCTACGTGTGCATGGAGGGGCCGGCGTTCTCCACGCGCGCTGAATCGCACCTGCACCGCGGCTGGGGCGCTCAACTTATCGGCATGACGGCGATGCCCGAGGCGAAGCTGGCGCGCGAGGCTGAGATGGCTTACGCCCTCATCGCACTGCCGACCGACTACGACTGCTGGAAGCCGCATGAGACCTACGGCGACCACGGTGACCTGCTTTCACAGATCATCGCCAACCTCAAACGGGCTACAAAGACAAGTCTTTCACTTGTCCGCGAGGCCCTGAAGGATACCGAGCCGCTGCGCGCCCGACCCAGCCCCGCCCATGATGCCCTCAAACTCGCCATCTGGACAGACAGAAAGCAGATCCCCGCAGATGAGATTGAACGGCTCAGGCCGTTGTGGGGCAGGTATTTCGAATAGCCCGGTCACCACCACTGCTGCACCTCCCCGACCGTACCCCCGGAACCCCCCCGGAAACTCCCGGATCGCGGCTTCGCAATCAGGCGTGTTGCTGATGGACATGGAAGGGAACGGTCTGTCCCGCTCGAGTGCATCGGCAGGGCCACCGTGTTGAAACGAGTAGAAATGCGGAAAGGAAACACCACGTGGCTTGGTCGGGGGCTTTCGGGGCAGGCCAATGGCCATGACGGCCTGTGATTGGGGGTTCGCCGCATGGCCATCAGCCGCCCCCGGAAAGACGGCTGCTGACCATGCCACCCAAGCTACATGGGTTTGCCCTGGCTCCACCGGGCCCTTCGATCCGTTATATTGGTGGTCATGATTTACGATGTGCGCAACTATGGTGCCGTCGGTGACGGTGTGGCGGCCGATGGGCATAGCATTCAGAAGGCGATCAATGCCGCCGGTGAGGCCGGTGGGGGGCGTGTGGTCCTGCCCGCCGGCACCTGGCGCAGCGGCATGCTCACGTTGCGGGATCATGTCGAGTTGCATCTGCACACCGGGGCCGTGCTGCTCGCGGCCGATGACGTTGAGGCGTATGACGATGTCGATCACCGCCGCGATGCCCACCGCCCGCTTCAGGCAATGCTCTTTGCCGATCGGGCCGAGCACATCGCGATCACCGGCACCGGCGTGATCGATGGTGGCGGTGGGCCGCAGCCGCTGGACTGGCAGGCCGCGCGCGAGCTTGCTCTGCGGCCGGTGGTGCTGCTGTGGCGGGACTGCCGCCATGTACGCATCTGCGATCTCACCATCCGCCACGCGCAGAACTGGACGCTGCACTTGAAGCGATGCGAGCACGTGCGCATCAGTGGCGTGACGATGCAGAACAACTGGCCGAACTCCGATGGCATCGACCCGGACGGCTGCCGTCACGTGGTCATCAGCGATTGCGACATCACCGCTGGCGATGACTGCATCGTCCTCAAGTCCACCGAGGGTGATCCCTGTGAGAACGTGGTGGTCAACAACTGCATCCTGCGGACCAACTGCGCAGCGCTGAAACTCGGCACCGAGTCGATCGGGCCGATCCGCAACGTCGTGGTCAACGGCTGCGTGGCCCTTGGGGTACCCGAGGAAGGCGGCACGGGCGTGGGCTTCGGGCTCTATATGAAAGATGGTGGGACGTTTGAAAACATCGTCTGCTCGAATCTGGTGGTGCACAACGGCTCGCAGTTCCCGATCCTGATCGACATCACCCCGCGCTTCGCCGTTGCCGGCGAGGCGGGGGAGGGTTGCGAGGCCGCCGATCCATCCGGCGATGCGGACCTTCCCGCCGCGCCGGGCCGCATCCGGCGGGTGCGGTTTGAAAACTGCATCGTCTGCTCACCGGGCCGTCTGCACATCGAGGGCACCGCGGCGTGCCCGGTCGAGGATGTGGCCATCCGGGGCCTTCAGTGGCACGTCACGGGGCCGCTGGCAACCGATGTGTTCAAGCCCGCCGGGGCCGCGCGGGTCAGCCATGACCCGGACCGGATCAACCATGCCGCCACGGCCCACCTGATCAGCGCCGCTCACGTGCGTGGCTTGAGCCTGCATGATGTGGGGCTGACCTGGGCCGAGGGCCTCGAGCCGGACCGCGCGATGCTCTATACCCACGCCGTCGAGGGCCTGCACGACCGCAGCACCTGAGACGTCGCGGGCAACCTCGGGGCTGGCTGTGTCAGCGGGCTTTCCGGGGGGGCTTCAGCCCGATGGCCATGCGAGGCCGCGAGGCGCTCGGGGCGTCCTGAATCCCCGGGGCCCCATGGCCATCGGCCGCAGACCCCCCCGGAAACCGCTGACCATGCAACCCCCGGGATTGCCCGCCGCGAGAACTGTCATGCGCCCTTTGCCCTCAGTGCTGCTCGGGCGCAGGGCAGACGCATGTAGATGCGAAACCGGCTGGCTGCGTCAGCGGTTTCCGGACTGTGTATGTCAACAGGTGGCTGGTTGCGGGGTTGGTTGCGCGTGTTTTTGCTGGTTATTTCGGTGGTATTGTTCATCGTAGGGCACACGGTCTTTCCAGATTCGGTAGAG
>PUNN01000308.1 GCA_003552605.1 Phycisphaeraceae bacterium | reverse complement strand
GTGATCCATGTGTTCGCCGCGATCCTCGGTGTGCTGATCTGGCTGGGGTTCATCGGTGTGCTGGCGGACCTGTCGCGATGGGTCAGTCCCTCGGCCACCGACCTCGAGGGGCTGGAGCGGGTGGCTGCCGAGGCGCCGCGGCAGATCGCCAACGCCCACACCCTGTTCAACGTGGCCAATGCACTGATCATGCTGCCGTTTGCCGCGTTGATTGCCCGGGTGGCCTACTGGATCGTGCCCGAGGGACGCGGCGGTGCCGACGATGGGGCGAGGCCGCGGTACCTCGACCGCCGGATGCTGTCCACCCCGGCGCTGGCACTGGACAGTGTGCGGCGTGAAGTCGGGCACATGGGCGGCACGGTGCGGGAGATGGTCAGTGAGGCCATGCGGATCGTGACCACCGGCAGCGGAGCGCGGATCCAGCAGGTGCGGGCGATGGATGAAAAGGTGGACAAGCTGCACGATGCGATCATCCGTTACATCGATGAGTTGTCCCGGAATCTGCAAGGTGAACGCGAAAGCGCCACCGCGCGCGACCTGGCGGTGGCCGTCGGCTACCTCGAACAGATCGGTGATGTCGTCGAGACTGATGTCACGAGCCTCGGCCACCGTCGCCTCGCCAACAATCTCGTGCTCGACCAGACGGTGCGAAATGACATCGCCGACTTTCATGCGATGGTCGATCGGACGCTCTCGAAGGCCATCGTGGCCGTGGTCGAGGAAGACCTGGCCCAGGCAAGACAGGTGGCGGAGATGAAGCCCCGGATCCGGCAGGAAGTCGAGAAGCTCCACGAGCGGCTGAGCCGCCACCACGAGGGCGATGGGGTGGCGGGCATGGAGGCGTTCGCCCTCGAGACCGACCTGATCGAATGCCTCCGCAACATCGCCGACCACGCCCGCCACATGGCGCGGACGATATACGATGAGCGCCAGGGCTGATGTCCCGATGGCCATGACGGTCCGTGACAGCGGGTTTACCGCATGGCCATCGGCCGCCCCGGAGAGATGGCTGCTGACGCAGCCAGCCAACCTTCTCTTGCTACAAAGTGGCCCCGCAACATGTGTCATGTGCCCTGCGTTTCCCGTTGCATGACATTTCCCGCGACCCTCTTATGATTCCAAGCGGATAGGGTGGCATGGTCAGCGGCCGTCCGCGGCCGATGGCCATGCGGTTCCGGGGGTTCCGGGGGTTGCGGGGCGCTACGGGAATCCCTTGGGACTCGCATGGCCATCGGGCTGAAGACCCCCGGAAAGCCCGCTGACCATGCCACCCCTTGCTGACCCACGGCGCGTGTCATGCACCCTGCGTTCCCTGACCACAGGCAGGGCGAACGCATGTACCTTGGGTGGCATGGTCAGCAGCCATCTTCGGCTGATGGCCATGCGGCGAACCCCCAGTCACAGGCCGTCATGGCCATCGGCTGCGGACACCCCCGGAAGCCGCTGACCATGCCACCCGGTTTCGCGTCTACATGCGT
The DNA here is from genome assembly GCA_003552605.1 of Phycisphaeraceae bacterium. GTDB lineage: Bacteria > Planctomycetota > Phycisphaerae > Phycisphaerales > Phycisphaeraceae > B1Sed10-187. Next base: position 5,786 of record PUNN01000308.1, on the reverse strand, counting down.
TTGCCCTGTGACCACAGGCGGGCGACTTGCATATTCCGGCCGGCTGTCCGAGGATGGTTCGCTTGTCGTTGAATGTCCAACGTTGGCCTTTTATCCAAGGAGCCACCTGTTATGACGCTTCCCGCAGATGTCCGCCCGACGATCGGTGATTCGACATGGTTCCTCCATGATCGGTTCGGCATGTTCATCCATTGGGGCATTTACGCGATGCCGGCGCGGCATGAGTGGGTGAGGCGTCGTGAGCGGATCGACGCCGAGGCGTACAAGGCGAAGTACTTCGACCACTTCGATCCGGACCTTTACGATCCGCAAAAGTGGGCCGATGCCGCCGCGAATGCGGGCATGAAGTATTTCGTTATCACGACCAAGCATCACGATGGCTTCTGTCTCTGGGACAGCGGGCTGACCGATTTCAAGGTCACCAACACCCCTTACGGCAAGGATGTGCTGCGCCCGATGGTCGAGGCCTTCCGCAGCCGGGGCCTGAAGGTGGGCTTCTACCATTCACTCATCGACTGGCATCACCCCGACTTTGTCATCGATGACAACCATCCGCTTGCCGAACACCCGGACCGGGAGAAGCTCAATGCCGGCCGCGATCAGAAGCGATACATCGAGTACCTGCACGGACAGGTTCGCGAGCTGTTGACGCAGTTCGGGCCCATCCACATTGCCTGGTTCGACTTCAGCTATCCCACGAAGCGTGATGAGCAGGGCAACATCATCCGGCACGGCAAGGGCCGTGAGGACTGGGACAGTGAGAATCTCATCAAGATGGTGCGCGAGCTTCAGCCCGGCATTCTGGTCGACAACCGCCTCGACCTCGAGGAGGAGTGGGACTATTACACGCCCGAGCAGTGGCAGCCGCGGATCTGGCCGGTGAAGGATGGCCGAAGGGTGGTGTGGGAAGCGTGTCAGACCTTCAGCGGTTCATGGGGTTACCACCGCGATGAGTCGACCTGGAAGAGTGAAGATATGCTCGTGCAGATGCTGATCAACACCGTCAGTACCGGTGGGAATCTGCTTCTCAACGTGGGCCCGACCGGTCGCGGCGAGTTCGATGAGCGTGCCCTCAACGCCCTCGATGCCATGGGCCGCTGGATGCATCACCACAGCCGCAGCATTTACGGGTGTACGCAGGCCCCGGATGACATCCCCGCCCCGCTCGATGGGCGCTACACCTATAACCCGCAGACCCAGAGGCTGTACCTGCACCTTTATGCCTGGCCGTTCAAGCAGATCTGGCTCGATGGCCTTGCCGGCCGCATCGCGTATGCCCAACTGCTCAACGATGGCTCCGAGGTGCCATGGCACGAGACCCCCGCCGATGCGCAGGAGCAGCGCGGCGGGACGGTGCGGCTGATGCTGCCGATCGTCAAGCCCAAGGTGACCGTCCCCGTGGTCGAGATCATCCTGAAAAGGTGATCCTCGGCAGCGGGAAACGCGCCTCACCGGTGCGGGAGCAGGGAGTGCCCCTTCCTGGCTCAGGCCAAGAGCCAGCGGGACTCCTCTCCCGAGGCGCTATATTCGTCAATTATAGACGTTACCGGCTATGATGGCCGCCGCCGACCTGCTCGGAAGTGGACCTGCCGCCGCGCCGGCCCCTTCTTCCACAAGCTCGATCCAGACACTGTCGCTTTCGTAGTCGAAGGTGATCCGCATCTGCTTGAGCAGGCCGTTGCCGATCCGGCCGATGGCAAGCCCATCGACCTCCTGCTCGGGTGCGTCAAGCTCCACATGCACCGGGACATCGCGCCACTCGCGGTCGAAAGCCCGCAGCAGGGCGAGTTCGGAACTGATGTTGCGGGCCGCACCGCCGACCCCCACAGCCTCGCGATGCACGTTCCGCTCGCCCGAGAGCATCCACGAATCCGGCCGGACGAAGTGGTAGGGCAGTGCGAGGTGGGAGTTCATCCCCGAGTCGATCAGCAGCCAGATGGACCGGTGGCGATCATCGCCTCCCACATCCGCCTTGATCGCCGGCAGTCGGTTGACCTCGTGCAGGCGGTGACGGGTGGCCCCGTCCGGCGGTTCGAAGGTTTCGGCATCGTGTACGGTGACCCGCCGCGCTGCGTAGTCGATGGTAAAAGGCTGCTGCTTGAGCGTGTTGATGCCAAGGATGCCGGCAATCGGCCAGCGGGCGCTGCGGCGCAATCCATCGAGGTCGACGATGGCCACGCGGTGCCCGCCAACGCGGTAGTTGTCCACCTGGAGGTTGTCGATATCCGCCATCTGCACCCGCTCGGTACCGCCGATCCCGGTGATGCGCCCCGAGGCCACCCCCTCCAGCCCGAGCCGGGCGGCCACGCTTCGCTCGACCACGGTGATGGAACTGCCCGTATCGATCAGGAAGAACCCAACGTGCCGGTCATTGACGTAGCTGTTGGCCAGGGGCAGGTCGTGGCGGGTCACGAACCGGATCAGCCGGGCATCGGGGTCGTTGTCGATCGGCGGGGGTGTCGAGGCCGCGTTGATGCCCGCACCGGCGGCGCAGCCGCCAGTCCCGGCAAGCGTCCCGAGCAGCGCCAACAGCAACGGGAGCAGAAGCAGAAGGCCACCGGCCGATGAATGTCTCCGGCAGACGGCGCTGCATGCAGGGTGCGGTACCGGGTGGGGCAGGCCAATGCGTGCGCGGTCCGTGGTCATGTGCATGCAACTGCTTCCTTGAGCGACGAAGGTCCGGTCCCTGCTGAACGCGCAGGCACAAGGGGGCACAACGCCGGTGAGCCGTTGATTCTGACCGACCGGTGGGCACGGGGCCGTCGGCCGGTGGCACGATCAGTCGAGGTTCATCGTCATGAGGAACTCGGCATTGGTCTTGACGCGCTCGAGGCGCTTCTTGAGCAGTTCCATCGCCTCGACGACATTCATGTCGGCGAGCACCTTGCGGAGGCGGTAGACCAGCTCGAGTTCCTTCGGGTCAAGCAGCAGTTCCTCACGCCGCGTGCCCGAGGCGCCGATGTCGATCGCCGGGTAGATTCGCTTTTCGACCAGCCGGCGGTCGAGGTGAAGCTCCATGTTGCCGGTGCCCTTGAACTCCTCGAAGATGATGTCGTCCATCTTCGAGCCTGTATCGACCAGTGCGGTGGCGATGATGGTCAGCGAGCCGCCTTTTTCAATGGCACGGGCAGAGCCGATGAACTTTCGCGGCCGCTGGAGGGCGTTGGAGTCGAGACCACCGGTGAGTATCTTGCCCGAGTGGGGCATCTCGGTGTTATAGGCCCGGGCCATACGGGTGATCGAGTCCATCAGGATGACCACATCCTCCCCGAACTCGACCATCCGGCGGGACTTTTCAATTACCATCTCACACACCTGGACGTGGCGCGATGACTGCTCGTCGAAGGTTGAGGCGATCACCTCGACGCGGTCGGGCGTGTTCAATCGGAAGTCGGTGACCTCTTCCGGCCGCTCGTCGATCAGCAGCACGATCACATGCACATCGGGATAGTTGGTGATGATGGAATTGGCCATGCGCTGAAGCAGCACGGTCTTGCCGGTGCGCGGCGGGGCGACGATCAGGCCGCGCTGGCCGCGCCCGACGGGCGTGACGATGTCGACCACGCGCATGCTGACTTCTTCGGGCGTGGTTTCGAGCACGAACCGCTCGTAGGGATGCAGCGGCGTCAGGTCCTCGAAGTTGGTCACATCGTTGAGCTGATCCGGCGGCAGGCCGTTGACCGCATCCACGCGCAGCAGGGCGAAGTACTTCTCCGACTCCTTGGGCGGGCGGATGCTGCCCTGCACGATGTGGCCCGGCCGCAGGCCGAAGCGGCGGATCTGGCTCGGACTGACATAAATGTCATCGGGGCAGGGGAGGTAGGAATACTCGGGGCTGCGCAGAAAGCCGAAGCCGTCGGGCAGGATCTCGAGCACACCGATGCCGTACATCAGGCCCTGCCTGAAGACCTCGGCCTCGAGAATCTTGAACACCAGTTCCTGCTGCTTGAGCCCGTCGATCTCCTTGACGCCCTCTTTCTTCGCCTTGGCCTTCAGATCATCCGTGGAAAGCTTGAGCATTTCCCGGACGGTCATGTCGGTTCGCTTGGCCTGCTCGTAGCGCGCCTGCGTTTCCGCTTCGAGCTCCTCATCGGTGGTGATCTTCGGGCGGCCCGGTTCCGCCGGGGCCTTGGATGGTGTGTCAGCCGTGGCGCTGCTCGAGCGGGTGGTCGATTCCTTCTCGGCGGTTTCGCTGGAAGCACGGGTGCGCCGCTTGGTTCGGGTCTTTTCTTCTGCCATCGGAGAGGTCTCCTTGTCGAGAGATGCGGTCGTCAGGGAAACAACCGCGGCGGGTGGATTGACAATTGATGCGGATCAGTCATTCGGGGTTACGGGGATGGGGGCGTTTGCGTGATTGCAGGGGTTGGGAGTCGGTGGGGGGGGTGGCCGAACAGGCGAATCGGCCGGGCCGTGGCGGTGGTTGCTTGTTCAGTGTGGGGTGGCGCGAATGAGTGCATGGTGGCGGACCCGGCACCCACTCAAGGGCGGTCGGTCGGACGGTATGGCCGGGGGTAGCCCTTGTGGTGCTTACCGCGGCCACCGCGTCCGGGGCCAGGATGTTCCCAATGATACGGGAGCGGGCTGGCGGCCCGCGTGTCGACCGCCCTGCGCATCGTGGGGCGAGGGCTGGCCCGCACGCGGTCCCCTTCTGGTGATGGCTTTTTCGGCCTCACCGTGCATGACCATGGGGTATATCGCTACGGGGAAACAAGGCTCACGACCAACCGCGTTACGCCATGATCTGTTCGAGGATGCCCCGAACCTGCTCAAGGGTGTGTTGCTCGTCCGAGCCGTTGTTCACCTTATAATCTGCACTCGCGGCCTTGATGTCAAGTGGCTGCTGTCGCGATTCGCGCCGATGCAACTCCGCCTCATCCCACCCGCGCGATGCGGCCACCCGCGCCAGGCGCGTGGCCCTGTCGGCATCGACGAAGATCGTTGCATCGCAGGTGCGATCGATGCCGGCTTCGAACAGCAGCGGGCAGTCCTCGACGATGGCCTTGACCTGTGGGTCGGCCGTCATCTGCTCGCGCAGGGCCTGCCGCCGGGCATGCACCCGCGGGTGAATCAGTCCCTCGAGACGGGTCAGTGCCTCGGGGTCATCGAACACCCGGCGCGCCAAAGCCGCCCGATCCACCCGGCCGTCGGGGCCGATCATCTGCTCACCCCACCATTGCCGCAGCGTCTGCTGAACCTGCGGCTGCTCGAGAACCTCTCGGGCAAGGGCATCGGCGTCGATCACCCCGCAGCCGAGTGATGCCAGTTGACCCGCAACCAGGCTCTTGCCGGCCCCGATGCCGCCGGCGAGGCCGATCACCGGTTTCGTGGTTGATGCCTTGGCCATGCGGCTCAGTTCCGATCGGGATACAAGGCGGATACGCATCTAACGGCAGGCAGGGGCGGCGGCCAACCCGGCACCGCGTCCGCGGCCCCCCGCGCCTCCCGCGCCCCCCGCGCCTCCCGCGCCCCCCCGCGCCCAGAGGCGATTCTCCAACGGCCCCGCAGCACCATCCTCAGCCCCTCCCCCCCCGGGAACGCAACTTTACAGAAAAAGCTTGGCGATCAAGTCGGCCCTCGCGGCGGAGACATCTGTTGCATGTCGTGGCGGGCTGGCAGCCGATGTTAACAGAATACGCCGCTTCCCACGGTCACGACATGAGGATGCTCCGATCATGCGACGAATCATCACCGCAGCCTGCACGCTCCTGTTTCTCGCGGCCGCCTCGGTGTCCGCTTCGGCACCGAGCGAACCCGTTGCGCCCTCTGAGTTGGCCGGCCAAGGCTCG
>PUNN01000514.1 GCA_003552605.1 Phycisphaeraceae bacterium | reverse complement strand
CTCCCGCCTGAAGCGGTGATCCACCGCCAAGGTGCCCCGACGTCGGGGGTGTAGCTCAATTGGTCAGAGCACCGGACTGTCGATCCGGAGGTTGCGGGTTCGAGCCCCGTCACCCTCGCTTTACAAGCGGCCGCTTGCGGCCGCTTTTTTTTTATGGCCTGCCTGGCAATGACGCAGGCAGAACCGCTGGGCTGTAGTGTGACGAAAACCCGGGGAGGGTGGCGAGGCGAGATGATGGCCGTGTATCTCGGGGGTGTGTCGCTTGCCCAGAAGGGCCTTGGCGGGCAGGAGTGCATCGGCGGGACAGTGGTGGGCGGCTCAGTTGCTCTCGGCGGCGAGGCGGGCGCGGCGGCGGAGTTCGGCGTCGATGAAGCTTTGGAGGTCGCCATCGAGCACGCGCTGGGGGTTGCCCACCTCGTGGCCGGTGCGCATGTCCTTGACCCGGTTGTCGTAGAGCACGTAGCTGCGAATCTGCGTGCCCCAGCCCATGTCCAGCTTGCCGCCCTTGGCCGCATCCACCTCGGCCTGGCGCTTCTGCTCCTCGAGCACCTCGAGCTTGCCGCGAAGAATGGCCATCGCCCGGCGCTTGTTCTGCTCGAGCTTGCGCTCGACCGAGCAGACGACGGTGATGCCCGTGGGCTTGTGGATCATCCGCACGGCGGTGGCGAGCTTGTTCACGTTCTGACCGCCCGGGCCGGCCGAGCGAGCGAAGGGGGTGATATCGAGGTCCTTCTCGTTGATCTCGATCCCACCGGTATCCTCGAACTCGGGGATGACCTCCACGGCTGCGAAGCTGGTCTGCCGCTTGCCCTGGGCGTTGAAAGGTGAGACGCGCGCCAGCCGGTGCGTGCCCCGCTCGGCCGAGAGATAGCCGTAGGCCATCGGCCCCTTCACGTGCAGCGTCACATCCTTGATGCCCGCCTCATCGCCATGGGTCCGGTCAATCTCGGTCACCTCGAAGCCCATGCGCTCGCAGTAATGCAGATACATGCGCAGCAGCATCTCGGCCCAGTCCTGGGCCTCGGTGCCACCCTCGCGGGCGAAGATGGACAGGTAGCAGTTGCGGGCATCGAACTTGCCCGACAGCAGCGATGCCGTCTCGAGGCGCTCGATGAGCGGTTCGAGGTTGTCGATCACGGCGTCCGCCTCGCGGCGGGTGTCCTCATCATCGGCCTCTTCGGCAAGCTCGAGCAGCGTTCGCGCATCCTCGAGCTTCTGCTGCGCCTCGGCCACCGGGTTGACCCGGGCGCGCAGCGATTTCAGTTCCGCGATCGTTTCGTTGGCGGCGGCCGGGTCGTTCCACAGATCCGCCGCGTTCATCTTCTCTTCGAGCCTGGTGAGCTGTTCGCTCTTTCGGTCGTAGTCAAAGAGAATCGCGGACTTTGATGATCCGCGCCTCGATGTCGTCAAGGGTTTGCTCGAGGTTTTCCCGCATGGCGGGCTCCTTTGCAGTCAGTGGGGACAATTCGCCGTAGCATCCAGCCCTCACCCCCCCGGAAGGCCCCCGGAAAGGGGTGAGCAGGCGGGCGACTGGCAAGCAACCTCACCCCGGCCCGCCGGAAGCGGGGTGAGAGGCACCGAACGGCCCCCCACGGGCTTTCCGGGTCCGGGGGCGGGGGTCCGGGGGTCCGGGGTTCCGGGGGTCAGCGGCTTGAGGAGGAGCCGGCTTTGCTCCCGCTGCCACTGCCGCTGCCGCTGGTGGTGGTGTTGCTCTCATCGCCGAGGAACTGCGCCACAAGTTGCGATTCGCCGACGGTGGTGCCGATCTGGTCGCGCGTTTCGGCGCCGGCGGCCTCGGCAAGCGCGGCGGCATCCTCGATCTCTTCCTCGCGGGTGGTGACCGCTTCGGTCACCGGCTCGGCGAGCTTGACCACCCGCATCTGCGTGTACGGCTTGAAGCCGGTGCCAGCCGGGATCAGGTGACCGAGCAGCACGTTCTCCTTCAGGCCCACGAGGTTGTCCACCCGCGCGGCGAGGGCCGCCTCGGTCAGCACCTTCGTCGTCTCCTGGAAGCTGGCGCCGGAGAGGAACGAATCGCTCTGGAGCGAGGCCTTGGTGATGCCGAGCAGCAGCGTCCGGCCGGAGGCCGGCTTGCAGCGGGTGGCCTTGGCCGGGTCCTTGCCCTCGGCCTCGGCCCGCGCGTTGGCGTCCTTGATCTCGGCCTTGGTCACCAGCGCGCCCACCGGCAGGTTCGTGCCGCCGGGCTCCTTGATCCGGCCCATGTTCCCCACCCGCTCGTTGGCCTCCTTGAACGTGAGCTTGTCGACCACCTCGTTGGGCAGCAACTCGGTGTCGCCGGGGTTGTCGATGCGCACCTTTCGCAGCATCTGCGACAGGATGATCTCGATGTGCTTGTCATCGATGCTCTGGCCCTGGGCACGGTAGACGTTCTGCACCTCATCGAGCAGGTAGCTGAACAGGGCCTCATCACCCTTGATCCGCAGGATGTCGTGCGGGATCAGCGGCCCGTCGATAAGCGGGTCACCGGCGCTGATGTAATCGCCGGTATGGACGAGCAGGTGGCGATCCTGCGGCACGTGATGCTCGACCTCCATGCCCGCATCGCTGCGGACGATGATGGTCATCTTGCCCCGCCGCTTGTCGCTGCGAAGCTCGACGATGCCGCTGATCTCGGCGAGCACGGCGGCATCCTTGGGCTTGCGTGCCTCGAAGACCTCGGTGACGCGGGGCAGGCCGCCGACGATGTCCGCCGTACCCTTGGCCTCCCGCGGCTGCCGCGCAAGCATCTGCCCGGCGTTGACCCGGTCGCCTTCCTGCACGTCGATACGCGCCTTGGCCGGCAGGAAGTGGACGTCGAGAATCTTGCCGGCATCATCCTCGATCACAATCTGCGGGTGCTTCTCGCCCTTGTGCTCGATGACGACGAGGGCTTCGTCGCGGCCCTCTCTGGCCGCAGCGCCTTCGCGCTCGGGCCGGACGGTCTCGCCGACCTCGATGTCGCGGAAGCGCACCACACCGGGCTTCTCGGCGAGAATCGGCGTCAGGTGCGGGTCCCACTTGACGAGCACCTGCCCCTTCTTCACCGTATCGCCCGACTTGGCAAGGATGTGCGACCCGTAGGGCACCTTGCACTTCTCGAGCTCACGGCCCTTGGCATCGAGCACGGAAAGCTCACCGTTGCGCTTGAGCGACACGAGCACCTCGTTGCCGTCGGCATCCTTGCCCGGCACTTCGCTGCAATCGCGAAGCTCGACCGTCCCGGCGTGGGTCGCGCGGTAGTCGCTCTCGGCGAGCGTGCGCTGCCCGACACCGCCGGTGTGGAAGGTCCGCATCGTAAGCTGCGTGCCCGGTTCGCCGATCGACTGCGCGGCGATGATGCCCACGCTCAACCCCGGTTCCACGAGTTGCCCGGTAGACAGGTCCATGCCGTAGCACGTGGTGCACACGCCCTGCCGCGCTTCGCACGTCAGCGGCGACCGGACCATCACGCTCTCGATGCCGAGGTCTTCGATCGCCCGCGCCCCTTCGGGGGTGACGACGGCGTTTTCTTCCACGATGAGCTGATCGGTGATCGGGTTGCGGATCGTCTCACGCGCGATGCGGCCGACGATCTGCCGGCGCAAGGGCACATCGATCTCCTCGCCCTTGTAGATCGCCCGCTTGGTGATGCCGTGGCGGGTGCCGCAGTCCGCTTCGCTGATGAACACGTTCTGCGCCACATCGGCGAGCTTGCGGGTGAGGTAGCCCGAGTCGGCCGTCTTCAGCGCGGTGTCGGCAAGGCCCTTTCGGGCACCGTGGGTTGAGCTGAAGAACTCGAGTACGCTCAGGCCTTCGCGGGCGTTGGCCTTGATGGGCGTTTCGATGATCTCGCCCGAAGGCTTGCTCATCAGCCCGCGCATGCCGGCAAGCTGCTTGATCTGCGTGACGTTGCCCCGGGCGCCGGAGTCGCTCATCAGCCACACGGGGTTGAGGTAGCGCCGGCCCTCCTGGCTGTTGATCGCCACCGGCTGCTCGCTGGTATCGCGCCGGTCCTCGCGCAGCTCGGTGAGCAGGGCCTTGGTCACCTCCTCGCCGCAGTGCGTCCACAGGTCGAGAAGCTGGCTGTAGCGCTCGCGCTCGGTGATGGCACCGGCGTGGTAGTTCTTCTCGACCCGGTCGGCCCGCTTCTGCGTCGCGGCGATGATGGCCTGCTTCTTTTCTGGAATGCGCAGGTCAGTGATGCCGAAGCTGAGCCCGGCGGTGGTCGACCGCTTGAAGCCGATGTCCTTCAGCCGGTCGAGGATGTCGATCGTATCCGGCCGGCCGCGCTGGGCGTAGGTGTCGGCGATCACGCGGGAGCAGCCCTTCTTGCCGAGGGCGCAGTTGTAGAAGGGCATGCCATCGGCAAGGATGTCGTTGAAGATCAGCCGGCCGACGGTGGTCACGATTCGGCCAAGCTGCGGCCAGGGCTCGACATCGCCGCCCTGCTCGTTGACCACCCCGCTGTAGCGGGAGCTGCGGATCTTGACCACGATCGGCTGGTGGATGGCGATCTTGCCAAGCTCGTAGGACATCACCGCCTCGGCCGGGTCCTTGAAGTCGGGGATGGACCGCAGCTTGCCGACCATGGCCTCATCAAGCTCGCCGCTGTGGCCGAGCAGTTCCTTATGCACCGCCTCTTCCGGCGGCTCGGGCATGCTGGTCAGGTAGTAGACCCCGAGCACCACGTCCTGCGAGGGGCTGATGATCGGCTGGCCGTTGGCCGGTGAGAAGATGTTGTGCGGTGAGAGCATCAGCACGTGCGCCTCGGCCTGCGCCTCGACGCTCAGCGGCAGGTGCACGGCCATCTGGTCGCCGTCGAAGTCGGCGTTGAAGCCGGTGCAGACCAGCGGGTGGATGCGGATGGCATTGCCCTCGACGAGCACCGGCTCGAAGGCCTGGATGCCCATGCGGTGCAGCGTCGGCGCGCGGTTGAGCAGCACCGGGTGCTGGTAGATGACCTCCTCGAGGATGTCCCAGACCTCGGGGTCGCGACGCTCGAGCATCTTCTTGGCGCTCTTGATCGTGTCGGCGAGGCCGTGCTCCTTGAGCTTGCGGATGATGAACGGCTGGTAGAGCTCGAGGGCGATCTTCTTCGGCAGGCCGCACTGGTTGAGCTTCAGCTCGGGGCCGATGACGATGACCGAGCGGGCCGAGTAGTCCACCCGCTTGCCGAGCAGGTTCTCGCGGAAGCGCCCCTGCTTGCCCTTGATCATGTCCGTCAGCGACTTCAGCGGCCGGTTGCTCGAGCCGAGCACGGGCCGGCGGCAGCGGCCGTTGTCGAACAGGGCATCGACCGACTGCTGAAGCATGCGCTTCTCGTTGCGGATGATGACCTCGGGCGCGTTGAGGTCCATCAGCTTCTTGAGCCGGTTGTTGCGGTTGATGATGCGGCGGTAGAGGTCGTTGAGGTCGCTCGTGGCGAAGTTGCCGCTCTCGAGCAGCACCAGCGGGCGCAGGTCGGGCGGGATCACGGGGATCACGTCCATGACCATCCACTCGGGGCTGTTGCCGCTGCCGCGGACCTGCTCGACGATCTTCAGCCGCTTGGACAGGTCCTTGACCTTCTGCTTGCTGCGAGTCTCCTTCAACTGCTGGCGCAGGTCGGCGGCGACGGCATCGAGGTCCATCCGGCGCAGCAGTTCCTTGACCGCCTCGGCCCCCATCCCGGCGGTGAAGGCGCTGCCGTATTCATCCTGCGCCTTGCGGTACTGATCCTCGGTGAGCAGCTCACCCTCCTTCAGGGGCGTGTCGCCGGGATCGATCACCACGTAGTCCTGGAAGTAGACGACCTTCTCGAGGTCGCTGGTCTTCATCCCCATCAGGTTGCCCAGCCGCGAGGGCATGCTCTTGAAGAACCAGATGTGGACGATGGGCGCAGCAAGGTTGATGTGGCCCATCCGCTTGCGGCGGACGCGGCTGTGGGTGACCTTCACCCCGCAGCGGTCGCAGATGATGCCCTTGAACTTGGTGCCCTTGTACTTGCCGCAGGCGCACTCGTAGTCGCGCTCGGGGCCGAAGATGCGCTCGCAGAACAGCCCATCGCGCTCCGGCCGGTAGGTGCGGTAGTTGATCGTCTCGGGCTTCTTGACCTCGCCGAAGCTCCAACTGCGGATGTCGTTGGGGCTGGCCAGCGAAACCCTGACGCTGCCGTAGTCGTTGACCCGATCGTAAACTGTTTCAGCCATTGTGTTCACCCGTGTGAGTGTTGATTACCGCTTCAGCGCGGCAATACAGGGTCAGGTTCCTCAGTCGCCAATGCCCGGCACCACAAGCACCTGCTCATAGCCGGTGCGCTCGCGAAGCTCCTGCTCGATTCGCTGCAACTGGCGCACGTAGTCGTAAGCCTCGATGTCCGCGTCGGCCGCATCGACAATCACGCTGATCCAGCCTTCGCGCTGAATCACACCGTCTTCGACGATCCGCAATTCCACACCGCCGGTCCGGGCGGGGTCGGCCAGCAGATCCCGCAGCACTGCAAGGATCCGCTCGATCTTTTCCGGTTTCACTTCGGTCACACATCAGCCTCCAAGCTCGCGGAACACCTGCGCCATCAATCCCAGCGCCCCACGAGCCGATGCGCGCTCCACGCGCCGGTGCGGCCCGTAATCGGCCACGATCCGCAGCCGGTAGAGCCGCCCAAGCGCCGCCGCCACCCGCGCCCGCGCCGCCGGCGACAAGCTCACCAGGTTGTGCTGCACGGTCATCGGCAGCCGTTCGTGGGTGGGATTGCCCCGCGCCGGAAGCGACACGCCTGCCTCGAGCAACACCCCCGTGGTCCGGGCGTACGCGGCGAAGTAGGCGCGATTGACGCAACTGCGCCAGTAACCCATGTCGAACAATCTGTCCGCAACCGTATAGCCTTCCGATGCCAGGTCGTCCCATCGCGCCATGCCACGGCCCTCACAGCAGGCCCGTGGCGTCGCTCGATGTCTTTTCCATCGTGATGTTCAGCCCGAGGCCCTTCACCTCGTTGCACAGCACATCGAAGGCCACGGGCATGCCCGCCTCGAGCGTGTTGGTGCCCTTGACCATCGACTCGTAGATCTTCGTGCGGCCCTCGACGTCATCGCTCTTGACCGTCAGAAGCTCCTGGAGCACGTGGGCAGCGCCGTAGGCCTCGAGCGCCCAGACTTCCATCTCACCGAACCGCTGCCCGCCCGTGCGGGCCTTGCCGCCCAGCGGCTGCTGCGTGATCAGCGAGTAGGGGCCGGTCGCCCGGGCGTGGATCTTGTCATCCACAAGGTGATGCAGCTTCAGCAGGTACATGTAGCCCACCGTCACCCGCTGATCGAACG
>PUNN01000115.1 GCA_003552605.1 Phycisphaeraceae bacterium | reverse complement strand
CACCCCCGGACACCCCCGGACACCCCCGGAAGCCGCTGACCATGCGACCCTGTTTCGCACCTACATGCGTTTGCACTGCGCTTGTACCAGGCAGTAACCCCGGCCGCTGCAACTTCAATGTAACATGACCGGGATGCAGACCGATATTCGTGAACATGGAGCCCTGCCCGAACAGCGGGTCAACACCGCGGCGATCCAGGCCGCGATCGATGCGGCGGGAAAGGCGGGTGGTCGCGTATTCGTACCACCGGGTGTATGGCGGACGGGCACGGTGTGGCTGCGCTCGGGTGTGGAACTGCATCTCTGTAAGGGGGCGCAGCTTTGCGGGACCAACGAGCCGGCGGATTACCCGGCATGGTCGCCGGTGGAGGCCGGCCTCGTGCGCTCCCGAAGGGCCGGGCCACGTCGGATGATTGGCGCTGCTGATTGCGACGATGTGGCGGTCACCGGCCCGGGGATGATCGATGGGCAGGGCGGCTGCGGCGGGCAGATCAAGGAGGCTGGTGGCGCGGAGGCCCATCCGCAGAACCTCCAGTTCATCAATTGTAGCCGCATCACCGTGCGCGATGTTCAACTGCGAAACAGCGGCACGTGGATGCAGCAATACCTCGCCTGCGAGCAGATGCACGTCCACGGAATCAGCGTGTGGAATCATGGCAACAAGACCAACGATGGCCTTGATGTCGATGGCTGCCGGGACGTGCGGATCAGCGACTGCGATATCGACAGCCATGATGATGCCCTTGTCTTCAAGAGTACCGGACCCGCTCCGTGTCGCAATATCGTGGTGAGCAACTGCCGCCTGCGGTCCAATTGCCACGGACTGAAGTTCGGCACCGAATCGGTTGGCGGATTCGAGAACATCCGGGTCAGCAACATCATCATCAGCCCATCCCGCAAACCATCACCTCTGCCGGATCACCCCCATGGCCGGCCGGTCATTACCGGGTGTGCGCTGGAATGTGTCGATGGCGGCACGATGCGGCATGTCCACGTGGACGGGTTGATTGTCGAGCACGTGTTCGCGCCGATCTTCATCAAGCTCGGTAACAGGCATGACCGCCGCCTCGAAGAGGCTCAGGCTCCCGAGGGCGTGATCGAGGATGTGAGCATCAGCAACCTTCACGCGCGACAGGCGGGGCCCATCACCAGTTCCATTACCGGGTACCCGGGGCATCCCATCCGACGGGTCCGCCTGTCCAACATCTCGATGGAGTTGTACGGCGGCATGACGGCGGCTCAGGCGCTGAGCGAGGTGCCCGAGCGAAGTGATGCCTACCCCGAGGTCAACATGTATACCAGGGGGACGGACAGACAGCTTCCCGCCAGCGCGTTGTACCTGCGCCATGTCGAGGACATCACCCTGCGCGATGTGTCGCTCCACCTGCTCGCACGCGATGCCCGCCCGCCAATCCTGGCCGATGATGTTGAGGGGGTCAGCATTGCAGGCGTTCGCTGCGGAGCATTGGCCGATGATACGTGCATTGCGCGGCGGTAAACGCTCACGTTCACCGCGGCAAACCCATGGAAAACGTATGTAGGCATGGGTGGCGTGGTCAGCAGCCGCATTCCCGGGGCAGGGCAAACGCATGTAGCCCGGGTAGCATGGTCAGCAGCCGTCTTCGGCTGATGGCCATGGGGGGCGCCCCCCTTCACGGGCCGCCATGGCCATCGGCGGCGCTTCCGGGGGCAGCCGCGGGCCATGCCACCGAGGTTGGCTCCTAAAGACCTTCGCCCTGAGGGAAAACCCCCGAGGCTTGATATCGACACGTACCTGTCAGGACCGGCGCAACGGCGAGCGATGGTGCCTCGCCTTGCTTGTCAGTCGAAGTTGGTTTTGACCCCCGCCGGTTGCACGGGGAGCCGCTCGGCGTAGAGGTGACTGACATCGCCCACGCCAAGGCAGCGCGGCGTGGCCAGATCATCCTCCCGCTCGTCCATGAGCACGGTGGTCACACTGCTCGGCGGCAGCCAGAAACCGGCCCACATCAGCGGCATGGGGATTGCCAGCAGGTGGGCCAGCCAGGTCAGCCCCAAGCCGCCATGACAGAAGACCGCGATTCGCTCACGGTTGGGTCGCACCACGCGGTAGCTTGTGCCCGCGCGATCGTAACCGTGGCGGGCGAGGAAGGCATCACTTTCACTGCGGACAGCCTCGACCACCTCGCCGTAGCGGTCCACACGAGCCGGGTCAGGCCGGTTGTTGTCGCCCGAAGGCGACTGTGAGCCATCGCTGTCTGCGGCCGCCGCCGCACGCGCGGCGGCGAGGCGGGTCTGCCGCACGATGTCGAGCTGCTCGAGCCGCTCGGCGAGCGCATCCTCGCGCTGAGCACGCAGCAGGTGCCCGTGAGCATCCCAGAGCATGCCACCTTGCAGCGGGCCGGCCGGCATCCTCAACGCGGCCAACTCCCGTGTCCACGGCTCGATGCCGACCTGCAATCCCGTCACCTCGGCTGTGTACGCCGCCGTGTCCTGGGCGCGGCCGAGCGGTGAGCTGTACAGCCGCGTCAGACCCTCACCGGCCAGCCGCTGAGCAAGGGCGCGGGCTTCGGCGTGACCGGCTTCGGTGATCGTGTTGTTCGGGTAGTCCGGGTCCGCATGGCGGATGATGTAGAGTCGCATGGCCTGATTATGCTCCCGCCGCGGGCTATCGCAAGTTGCCAATATGTCTGCGCAAAGCGTAGCCATACCGCCCCGGACTGCGTGCGGTTGCCTGCCGGCCCCGTGTTCACTACTCGGTCAACAGTTCAATGCGCTGCTCGACCCGCTCGGCGGTCTTCACGCGCGGCTCGACAGCGCTGCCGTACTGCCAGGCCACGACCACGATCTCCGGTGGGAGCTTACCGTGCTCGGGCACATCGGCCAGTCGCAGCGTGCCATCCTCGATCACCGCCGGGCCGCGCTCGATGTAGTATGACACTGGCAGGTCTGAATCGCTCGTGGCTTCGAGCGCCACGGGTTCTGCCCCGACCCGGATCGGGTCGATTTCGGGAAATGTGATGGACTGGGCCTTGCCATCTTCAACGCGCTCGGGCAGCCGCAGGATCGCGCCTTGCTCGGCATAGCGGTACGTCTCATCGCCCGGGTGATACGCCAGGAGGTTGGCCTCCATGCGCCGCCGGGGGTTGAGCTTGATGCGGAATGTGGCATCGTCCACCTTCTCGGCCTGCCCACCATAGGTGCGGAGGCGCACTTCACCATCGGCGTGGGTGATCGGATCGTCCACGGAGGGGTACTTGTCCGGTGCCCGGTCGATGAATTTCGAATCGGCCGTGAACTCACCGGGACCTGTCCAGTGCAGCGGATAACGGACACGCAGGTCGTGGCCGGGCATGACCGGCCGGCCGTGGTCCGGATGGGCGAAGGCGACGAACTGCGCGCGGCGGGTGTACATCAACTCATGCATTTCTTCGGCCGCGGCGGCGAGACCTGTGTTCAAATGCCACATCGCTTCAGCCCGGTCGCCCTCATAATCTTGATAGTCCGCCGCGGTGGGTTGGCCTTCCGATTCCAGGGCGAAACTGCTCAGGGCCCCATCCGCGGGGTCCAGCTCGCGGCATGTCACCGGCGCCGTGGCGTCTGCCGGACAGTCGGGGATGCGGGCTTCGGCCGCCGCGGCAATGAAGTCGGCGACGAACGCGGCGTAGCGCGGGCTCCAGGCAAAGTGCGTGGCGCCGGGCTCGACCAGCAGGCTCACCAGGGCATCATCGTGTTGCTCGCGGAGTTCCTTGAGCGTGTCGCGCATCGTCTTCCAGGCCGTCTCACGGTCTTCATGATCGCGCAGCACACCATGCGGGCCGGGGCCGAATTCCTCGAATTGTCCCTTGATTGCCAGCACCGGCACGCCGGCCATCGCCGCGCGGGCCTCATCATCGTGCAGCACGATGCCGCCCTTGTGCAGCAGGGCACCGAAGATACGTTCCGGCTGCTGCTGTGTGAACAGACTCGCGTACACGCTGCTGACCGAATGGCCGAAGGGAAACAGCGGCGCCACGGTCAGCTCATCGCGGCCGGAGACCTCGGCCAGCGCTTCCATCGCCGCATCGATCTTCGCGTTCGGGTCTCGGTCATCGAGTTGAAACACCGCATCGACATGCGGCGTGAACAGCACGATGGCCAGGTCATGCTCAGCGCAAACGCGGCGGATGTGTTCATCGGCGGCGAACACGGGCTCAACGCTGGTTGCACTGCCGCCGATCAGCACGCCGCGGATGCGCTCGGCTTGCGGGGGGACCCAGAGGTAAGCGGTCATCTCATCGCCACCGGCCGTCTCAGCCTCCGCGGCGTACTGGTAGATATCCGCCGCGCCGGACGCCGGCAGGGTGAGGCACAGGGTGATCGCGGCAGTGAGGATTGCCAGCCGGGGTGAGCCGGCTGCCGGGTCGCACGATGAGCGGAATCGAAATCGCATGTGTGTCTTCCTGTCTCACGCTGCCCGTCCCGGACATCCGGGCCGTCCCGGGGCTTCACGGGCCGTGTGGCGGAGGCGGCCGAGGCGGGTACTGGACAGCGGCGTGGTGTTCGGGGACAACGTCGTTCCGGAGGTTTCTTATGCCGCCGCGGCATCTGACATCTCGCCGCTTCGCCCGCCACCTTCGCCGCGCCGCCCTCGGCCTGTCGGTGGGGGTGATGTGGCTGCACGCGACGATCCTGGTGGTGTTCTGGGCGGCGGAGTTGCGCGCCCCATTGCGGCTGGCCGGCATCGAGCGGGCATGGGTCTATCAGCATCAGCGTATCGCGCAGGTACTGGTCGCCGGCCTGCTGGCCGCCACGGCCCTCACCTTTGCCGCCGCGGCGATCCGCGGTGGGCACCGATGGCTGCTGGTGCTGAGTTGGACGGCGTTCGTGGCGCTGGCGGCGATGAACTACTACCGCGAAATGGCGGCCATGATCCGCGTGAGCTGGTGGTGGCTGACATGAAGTGGTGGCAGGGCGCATCGCACGCATCGCGCGGGGCCGGCCGGGCCTTCGCTCACCTCACCCTCATGGGAGAGGGCCGCGGTGAGGACCGGTTCCGATGGGCCCTGCGTATTTTCCCACACCCCAGCACTCTCCCACCCCCCGGAACCCTGGCCCGCCGAAATGGGGAGCGTGGGGTAAGAGGCGCCCCGCGACATGGGCCATGCCCCCGGGGGAATTGTGGCAGGACACGACTTGCCGTGTGCCGATACAGCGCTACAGTGTAGAGGAGTCCTTCAGCCGATCTCTTGCGGTCCTGAAGGTGCCTTCTCGCCAGCGGTGTGCGGACCGATTACGTCCTGTTTATGCAACGAAGTGATGTTCGTGTGCCCCGATTCCGTGCTGACTTGGGCATGAGCGCGAACTCGCCGTTGGGTGTGGTGCGCGCTGCCGGGAGCATTTGCCATGGCAAATGAGCAGAACAGTTCGAACGAGCAGAGCCGGCCAGAAGATGTTCCAGGCTCCGAGCAGGTGACGGTCTGCCTGCCGTATTCACTTGTGAACATGATAAGGATCGAGAAGGTGATGTTATGGGTAATGCCGGTCGCGCTTGTCGTTTTTCTGGCCCGCATGATGGTGTTAGCATTCGGCGAGGTGCCGGCCGTCGAGGAGCAGCGGCTCCCGCTGATGTTGTGTTCGGCTGGGTCGCTTGTGTCACTGGGTATTCTTCTGGCGGGTTACCGGATCATCTGGCCGGCAACCTTGCGTGGTGAGCGGTGGGCTGTGATTGTACTCGGCATTCTCTATATACCGGCCATCGCAGCCGGCCTGGCGCTGCTGGGTGTGGGGATCTATCTGGTGGTGGGACTCATCACGTGGCCGGTATTGGAGATGTGGGTTGCGGTACCGATCATGGCGACGTGGATACTGATCCTCGGCATGGCGCTTGTCTGCAACCCATTGGACAAAGCAGCCTGGCGCTTCATTAAGCTGCGTAATCGGTGTCCGCTGTGCCGAAAGTGGCCGTTTGGGGATGTGTCCGGGCCCATGTCCAAGCGCTGTGAGACCTGCGGGGCCGTGCTCCGGTTCACCCTCCTGCATGAGTGGCCCGCAAGGCAACTCGCGCCTGGAACAAGGGCGTACATCTCCGCCCTGATCCTTGCCAACGTGGTCACCGTGCTCATGCGCCTTCCCCCGGGGTATACCGGCCCGCCCTACCTCACCTTTCCGGATACCGAACCGTGGGTCATGGGGATGTTGTGTGTTTCTACCATCGGCCTGCTGCTGTGGTTCGCTAAGGAACCCCTCTCGAGCATCTGTGGCGGCATCGGCATCGCCAGCGCGGCAGGTGCCTATTTGATGATTATTGTCGGGATAGTCGCGCATATGATGGCGGGTGCCAATACGGCGCACGCCTATCTGCCCGGCATGATCCTTCCCGCCGGTATTGTGGCAGGTATTGCGGCAGTGCGTTTCATCAGACGTTGATCACCGCGGGCGTCGAGCCCTCAACAGCCGTGTTCCCGATTCTTGCAGGCATCGCGTTCTCCGCTTGATGCCTGTCAACACCCTCAAGGATGCACGCATCAGTTCAGGTGCTTGACGTTTCTCACGGGGCCCTTCTTACCTCGACAGCGGATCGGGTGATATGGTCAGCGTACTGTCTGCAGCCCGATGGCCATGCCAATGCCCGGCCCACGGCCCATCATGGCCATCGCCCGCCCATGCCGGGCGTCCGCGGACGCAGCCAAACCCGCTTTGACTCAGGCAGAGATGCCCGCGAAGGCTGCCATGCGCCCCATCTATTCCCCCGACCCCGAGACCGCTTGCCGGCCCAGACATGAGGCCCCGGCTGCGGCGTGTTTCTCCCGTTTCCCCCCCTCAACCGTCGGTCAAGCCCATAAAAAAAACCGCCCCTTGGCGGTTTGTCAATCGGGGGGACTGGATTTGAACCAGCGACCTTCTCGTCCCGACGTTCGACCCCGGTCAGAACCGGCATCTGCTTCAACAGGCGGCAAAACAGCAAATTACGCTCTCACAGGACTATACAGCGACTTTGCACACTTTGCAATCACGAGCATACGCTGGATTTCGGCGGTGGGACCGTGCAGAAAAGTAGGGTCAAAGTAGGGCGCCCCTCCGAGGGCTGTTGTCGCCGTGTCAATATGCCAAAGGGTATATCACTTGGAACCCGGCTTGGCGATCGGGGCCTTGTTGCAGCGTACCCGCCCGGCCATGTAGCACGGGGCGTCCGGCTACATCGCCAGCCCCGTCGGGGTCATGCTGACATCGGTAGGGGGGCGAAGGCAGCGTCGGCTCCAGGTCTCAGGCACCGCACCAGCGGGGCCGATGGCGAGCCAGGCGATTTCACTTCACACCGGCTGCGGCCCTCCGAGAT
>PUNN01000347.1 GCA_003552605.1 Phycisphaeraceae bacterium | reverse complement strand
GGCTGGCCGCGGCCCGCCATCAGTTCCAGCGTGAATGCCATGGCCACGAGGCTGTCGCGGATCAGCCCGACCTGCGGGAAGATGACCCCACCGTTGCCCTCACCCCCGAGGATGCAGCCCTCCCGCCGCATGGCCTCGACGACGTTGGCCTCGCCCACAGGCGTGCGCAGCACCCGGACGCCGTGTCGTGCGGCGATGTCATCGATCATGCGGCTTGTCGACAGGTTCGCCGCGAGGATGCAGGAGCTCGGTTCCTCATGCTGCTCGAGCAGGTGCCAGGCGGCGAGCGCGAGCGTGTATTCCTCGCCAATGTACCGGCCCTGGTGGTCGACGATGGCGAGGCGGTCGGCATCGGGGTCCTGGGCGAAGCCCACATCGGCCTCGTGGCCTGGGACCGAGTTGCAGAGGTCTTTGAGATGCTCGGCAGTCGGTTCCGGTGGATGGGGGAAACAGCCCGTGGGTTCGGGGTTCATGTGAACCAGCTTTACCCCGAGCGCATCGAGCAGGGCGTGGGCTTCGCCGCCGCCGGCCCCGCAGACGCTGTCGACCACGGCGCTGAGCCGGGCGTTGCGGATGCGCTCGACATCGACGATTTCCAGGACACGCTGGACGTGGACCTCGGCGGCGGAGGCATCCTCATCACGTGTGCCGATGGCATGAGGTTCAGCCCATGCCGGAGGCTGGCGGTCGAAATTTCGATAGCGGTCCACGATCGCCGCGGCCTGCCTCGCCGGCGGGGCCAGCCCCGGGGCTGCCAGGGTCTTGATGCCGTTCCAGGCGATCGGGTTATGGCTGGCAGTGATGACCACCCCACCCTCGGCCGCCAGTTCATCGACCATGACGCCCACGGCGGGGGTCGAAGCGATCCCCAGTGATGTGACATGACAGCCGGTGGCCATAAGCCCGGCGGTGACGGCAAGTTCGAGCATCTCTCCCCCGCCGCGGCCATCGCGGCCGATCACAAGGTGGACCGGTGGACGGTTCGCCCCCGCCCCACGGTTTTCAGTAAACCACGTGCCGAGCACCGCACCGTAACGCATGGCCACCTCGGGCGTCAGCGACCGTCCGAGCAGGCCGCGCAGGCCACTGACACTGAGCATGAGGGGGCTGCCCTTGTCTGTCGCGGCGGTTTCGGCCTCGTGGCCGGGGGATGGTGCGGTCATGGGGGGCCTCCGAGCAGGGTCGAGGGTGCTGCGGCCGCTGCCGCGGCCGGACAGCTTAGCCCATCAGCCGGCCGAGTGGCATTCCCCTATGGCCAGAACCGCCACTCCCTTACCGCGGTGGCCGCCATACAATCCTGCCATGCATGCCCGAACGATCTCCATCCGCGGCGCCCGCGAGCACAACCTCAAGGGCATCGACGTCGATATTCCCCGCGACCGCTTCGTCGTGGTCACCGGCCTCTCCGGCAGCGGCAAGAGCAGCCTTGCCTTTGACACCATTTATGCTGAAGGACAGCGCAAATACGTCGAGAGCCTCTCGGCCTACGCGCGGCAGTTTCTCGATCAGCTTCAAAAGCCCGACATCGAGTCGATCGAGGGCCTGCCCCCGACCATCGCCATCGAGCAGCGGTCGGCCTCGCACAACCCCCGCTCGACGGTGGCGACCACGACCGAGATTTACGACTACCTGCGGCTGCTTTTCGCCCGTGCCGGCCGGCCGCATTGCTGGCATCGCGATGGCAAGGGCAGGGTCTGTGGCGAGCCCATCGCCGGGCAGTCCGCTGAGCAGATCGTCGACACCGTCCTCGGCATGGCCGAAGGCAGCCGGCTGATGCTGCTCGCCCCGCTCATCCGCGGCAAGAAAGGCCATCACAAGGAGGTGTTCGAAAGCCTCGGCCGGCAGGGTTTCGTACGGGCCCGCGTTGATGGTCAGGTGATGGACCTTCGGGAACTGAAGGGGGAGACGCCGTTCACCACCAAGAAGCAGCGCTATCAGACCCACAACATCGAGGTCGTGGTCGACCGGATCGTCGTGCGGCGAAGCGATGAAGAGGAACTCGCGCGGCTGCGCTCACGGCTGACCGAATCCATCGAACTGGCGCTCAAGCTTGCCGATGGCGTGGTCATCGTCAGTGAGCAGACCGATCGCAATGCGGACAATTGGACCGACCACATCTACAGTGATCGCTATGCCTGCGCCAAGCACCCGGATGCGAGCCTGTCCGAGCTTGAGCCACGGCTGTTCAGCTTCAACAGCCCGCACGGGGCGTGCCCGGATTGCGGCGGCCTTGGCAACATCCTCGAGTTCGACCCCGACCTGATCGTGCCGGATCCGGAGTTGAGCCTCAACGAGGGGGCCATCGCCGCCTGGCGGGATCAGGGCAAGCGGATGAACGTGTGGTATTCGCGCGCGATCCGCCGCTTCTGCCGCAACTTCGGGGTCGATGCCGATACCCCGTTCAATAAACTGTCGCGCACGGTCCGCCGGATTCTCCTGCACGGCACCAGCGAGCGCGATGAGTCGAAGTACGGCGCCTCCTTCAAGGGGGTGATCCCCAACCTCCAGCGCCGGTTCCAGAACAGCGACAGTGAGTTCGTCAAGTCGAAGCTGCACGGCTATCTCTCCGAGGCGCCGTGTGAGACCTGCGGGGGGCACCGGCTCCAGCCGGCGGCGTTGCATGTGTTTCTCCAGGCGGATGCCCCCGGCTTCGAGGGGGCAGGCGCCCGGCTCGGCCGCGGTGATTTGTTCAACATTGCCGATGTCACATCGCTGACCATTGAGCAGGCCCAGGCGTTCTTCGACACGCTCGTGCTGAGCAGCGAAGGGGCGCATATTGCCGAGCCCGTGCTCAAGGAAGTCAAGTCGCGGCTGGGCTTCATGATGAGTGTCGGGCTGGGCTATCTGAATCTCAACCGTTCGACTGCTTCGCTTTCCGGCGGTGAGGGGCAGCGCATCCGGCTGGCCACGCAGGTCGGCTCGGGGCTGGTCGGCTGCTGTTACGTGCTCGATGAGCCGACCATCGGCCTGCACCAGCGCGACAACGACCGTCTCATCGCCACACTGCGGCACCTGACCGAGATCGGCAACACCGTCCTTGTGGTCGAGCACGATGAGGACACGATCCGTGCCGCGGATCACATCGTCGACATGGGGCCCGGGCCGGGCCTTCACGGTGGCCGGATCGTGGCCGAAGGACCGCTCGAGAAGGTGGTCGCCAACCCCGCTTCGCTGACCGGGCAGTATCTCTCGGGTGTCCGAGCCATCGAACCGCCGGTGACCCGGCGGGAGGTCGGCCCCCGCCGCGCGGTCGTGGTCAAGGGCGCCGCGGAGAACAACCTCAAGGCCATTGATGTCGCCTTTCCCCTCGGCGGCATCGTGTGCGTCACCGGCGTCAGCGGCTCGGGCAAGAGCACGCTGGTCAACCAGGTGCTGCTGCGGGCGGCGCGGCGGCATCTGCATGGCTCGCGTGACAAGCCCGGCGCCCACGAGCGCATCACCGGCCTCGGCCGCATCGACCGGGTGATCGAGGTTGACCAGTCCCCGATCGGCCGCACGCCGCGGTCCAACCCCGCTACGTATACCGGCGTTTTCGACCTGATCCGTCAGCTCTTTCACCAGACCAAGGAAGCGCGCATCCGCGGTTATAAGCCCGGCCGATTCAGCTTCAACGTCAAGGGTGGCCGCTGCGAGGCCTGCCAGGGGCAGGGGGTGAAGAAGATCGAGATGCACTTTCTGCCGGATGTCTTCGTCGAGTGCGAGGTGTGCAAGGGCCGCCGATACAACCGCGAAACACTCGAGGTGCATTACAAGGGCAGGAACATCGCCGATGTGCTCGCAATGACGGTGGAAGAAGCGCTCGAGTTCTTCGAGAGCTTCGAGAACATCCGCCGCCTGCTCGAGACGCTCAACGATGTGGGCCTGAGCTACGTCCAGCTCGGCCAGAGTTCGACCACGCTATCCGGCGGTGAAGCCCAGCGGGTGAAGCTCGCCACCGAGCTTGGCAAGCGATCGGGCGGGAACACGCTGTATGTGCTCGATGAGCCGACGACGGGGCTGCACTTTGCCGATGTCGAGAAGCTGCTGAGCGTGTTGCACCGGCTCGCCGACCAGGGCAACACGGTGGTGGTCATCGAGCACAACATGGACGTGATCAAGAGCGCCGACTGGATCATCGACCTCGGCCCGGAAGGCGGTGACCGTGGAGGCACCCTTGTCGCCGCCGGTCCCCCCGAGCACGTGGCCGAGCAGGAGGCCTCCTTCACCGGCCAGTACCTCAAGCGCTGTGTGTTCGAAACCCTTTCCGCCGCGGTATAGCGGCGGCCCGGTTCAGTGCGGCGTGATATGTGGTGGGGCTACCCGCCCTGTTTCCTGCCGGCGATCCTGGCCCATGTGTCGCGAAGCGTGCAGGTGCGGTTGACCACAAGATTTTCCGGGGTGGTGTCGGGGTCGATGCAGAAGTAGCCGAGGCGTTCGAACTGGCAGATGTGGCCGGGGCCGGCATCGGCGAGTGATGGCTCTACCTTGCAGCCATGGCTGACCTTCAGCGACTCGGGGTTGAGGTTGTCCAGGAAACTGCCATCTTCGGGCACATCATCAGGGTCTGCGCACTTGAACAGGTGGTCATACAGCCGCACCTCGGCATCGATGGCATGGGCGGCCGAGACCCAGTGAATCGTCCCTTTCACTTTCCGCCCGTCCGGGGCATTGCCGCCGCGGCTGTCGGGGTCGTACCGGCAGTGGATTTCCGTGATGTGGCCGGCTTCATCCTTGACCACCTTCGTGGCGGTGACGAGGTAGGCATATCGCAAACGCACTTCGTTGCCGGGATATAACCTGAAATACTTCCTCGGTGGGTCTTCCATGAAGTCCTCCCGCTCGATGTACAGCACGCGGGAAAACGGCACCTTCCGCGTGCCCGCGGCGGGGTCTTCAGGGTTGTTGACCGCATCGAAGTGCTCGACCTCACCGTCGGGGTAGTTCTCGATGACCACCTTCAGCGGGTTGAGCACCCCCATTACGCGCGGGGCGCGGCGGTTGAGATCATCACGCAGGCAGTGCTCAAGCAGGCTGACCTCGGTCACGGCGTTGTACTTGGTTACGCCGATCGTGTCGCAGAAATTGCGGATCGCTTCGGGTGTGTAGCCGCGGCGGCGCAGGCCGCAGAGGGTCGGCATTCGCGGGTCATCCCAACCGCGGACGTGGCCGCCGCGCACCAGCTCGAGCAGCTTTCGCTTGCTCATGATCGTGTGGCTGAGATTGAGGCGTGCGAACTCGTATTGGCGCGGCCGGTCCGCCGCGGCCGGCGGCTGCACCCCCTCAGCCTGGAGTTGCTCGATGAACCAGTCGTACAGCGGCCGGTGGGCTTCGAACTCGAGCGTGCAGATCGAGTGGGTCACGCCTTCGATCCAGTCCGACTGCCCGTGAGCCCAGTCATACATCGGGTAGATGCACCACTTGTCGCCCGTGCGCGGATGCCGGGCGTGCAGGATGCGGTAGATCACGGGGTCCCGCATGTTCAGGTTGGGCGAAGCCATGTCGATCTTCGTCCGCAACACGCGGCTGCCATCGGGGAACTCACCCTTGCGCATCCGCTCGAACAGATCAAGGTTCTCCTCGACGCTGCGCTGCCGGTACGGGCTCGCCTCGCCGGGGCTGGTGAGCGTGCCTCGGGTAAGACGGATGGTCTCGCCATCCTGGTCATCCACATAGGCCTTGCCGGCACGGATCAGGACCAGCGCCCACTCGTAGAGCTGATCAAAGTAGTCCGAGGCGTGGTATTCGTGCTCGCCCCAGTCGAAACCGAGCCAGCGCACATCCTCCTTGATCGAGTCGATGTACTCCTGCTCCTCTTTGATGGGGTTGGTGTCATCGAAGCGCAGATGACATCGCACGGCCACCCCCGCGGGCACCTTGTCGGCAAGGTCACGGGGCAGACCGAAGTTGAGGCAAATGCTCTTGGCGTGCCCGATGTGCAGGTACCCGTTGGGCTCGGGGGGAAAGCGGGTGATCACCCTGCCGCCATGCCGGCCGTCGCTGACATCCTGCTCCACGATCTGGCGGATGAACCCGCCCCGCGGGACGCCGGAGCCCTGCGGTTGCGTGCTTGTGGGGTCGGACTCTGCCGCCTCGGCGTTGCGGGGGCTGCTGCCACTGCCGGGGCGCGGGGTTGCGCCGGCGACAGGCTCTGAAAGCGGGGGTGTGGGATTGGATTCGCCCTTGGGCATGACTGCGGTCCTGGGAGGTTGTGCGGGGCCGCGGGATTGTAAAGCATCGCGCAGTCAGATGTGATCCGCGCAATGTCCGCAGCCGCATGCGGCCCTGCGGCTATCCGACCCCCGGACGGACTACCTCTCAGTGACCGCCGCGGGCCGGTGATAGGTGCAGACGGTTTTCGGTGTCTCCCACACGCTGACCCACTCCAGATGCGACCGGCCGGCCGGCTCATCCAGGCCGGGCACATGCGGTTCGAGCATTTCGAAGATGATGCGGGCGATGTTCTCCACGCTCGGGTTGACCCCTTCAAACTCCGGCACGTCCACGTTCAGGTGCGTGTGGTCCAATCGCTTCAGCACGCACCGGTCGACAAGGGCATCGAGTGCGCCCACCGGCAGGACGTGGCCATCGTCGGCAACCGGCACGGCTACGGCGACCTCGAGCTCGTAGTTGTGCCCGTGGCCGGCCGGGTTGTTGCACTTGCCGAAAATGCGGCGGTTGGCCTCATCGTCCAACTCCGGCACGTGCAGACGGTGGGCCGCGGCGAACTCGTAGCGATGTCGGACCAGGACAGAACCCACGTCATCTCTCCGTTGCACAAGGTGAAAGTATGGTGTCAGGGCCAGGCCGAGCTCGATCAGCGTGTGATCCAGCACCGGGTCGAGGCAATCGAACAGCCGCTGCATCAGCGTCCCGAGCGGCACCGTGCGGCCCCCGCCCGGATCGCCGCGAAGCAACTCAAGCGCCACCGGCAGGGCGTGATCACGCACCGCCGCATCCATGCGGCGGATGTCCATGAAATAGCCGGTCTGTGCATCCGGCTCACCCCGGGCAAGGACATTCAGCGCGTAGTGGCGGCCAAGGCCCTGCATCGGCGGCCAGCCGGCGAAGCCGTTATGGCGCGGCGAGGCCCACGCGGATTCATCCGCATCAAGGCAGAATCGCACAGTCCGGCTGAGTTCGACCATGGCGCGATTATAGGGCGGTACCGATGGGGTGCGGCACACCCCCGTCGCCGCGGCAGCAGGCGGGCTCAGGGGGCAGACTGCGAATCGGCCGGGGCGAGCATGTCTTCCATGCCGTGCGCGGCGGCGACCTGCCTGTGGGTGAGTCGGCCCTTGTGCATGTTCAACGCCGACTGAAAGTGGCGGTCGTCCCT
>PUNN01000458.1 GCA_003552605.1 Phycisphaeraceae bacterium | reverse complement strand
GTCACTCGTTCAATCGCCAACCGCCTCGCCCCCTGCCCCTGACACCGAACGCCCCGCCCCGCGGCGATCTCCCCTGCCATCTCCCCACATCCCCGGCCCCAAATCGGCGCGGCCCCTCACGGCTACGGCCACCCTGCCGCGGCTGCGGGATTCGACTTTGCATCTGGCGATTCATGGAAGGACCTCCAGCAGTTATCCCGCCCACCAACCGGGCCACGTACCCGTGACGATGGGCAGCCGGAAGTCCCAAGTGCAAGATTGGTGCCACGAAAATGGACAGATACCCAGAGACAACTTAATTTCATGCCATTCATGACTTAAGCATGCACAAAACGAGCGCATATCGGCGTGTGCCAGCGCGGTTTGTATGCTGGATTTGTAGGCGTCGACCCGGAGACTGCACGATTATTAGGCAATCAGGCAAGCAATCGCACAGTCCCTCAGGCAATGCACACTGGAATTACGGACACTCGAATCTGATGGAAAGCAAGGCGGGCTGCGATACTCACCCGGTGGGCCGGTCGGTATGGCCTTCGCCCTCGTGGAACCTGCTCGGTCCTGGGAGGCGTGACACCTGGCGCAGGCTCGCATCGCGTCACGGAGAGGTTGGGTGGCATGGTCAGCGGCCGCCCCCGGAAGCGCAGCCGATGGCCATGCGATCCCGTGCGATCCCGAGGGTTCCGGACGACCCGAACTCCTCGCGGCCTCGCATGGCCATCGGGCTGAAGACCCCCGGAAAGCCCGCTGACACAGCCAGCCCCGTGGTTGCCCGCCACGGCACGTGTCATGCGCCCTTTGCCCTGGACGGGCTGGTTCAATGCTGGGCGCTTTCGCATTGATCCCGTAACATGCTCGCCCGACATGCGATGTGTTCAGTAACTCAACCGCCCGGCGGCCCATCTTCGCCTCGGGATGCCTCGGCCGGTGCAAGCCGGTAACCGGGCAAGGAGCCGATTGTCGATGGACTCTCAGCACCCTTCTGAACCGTCTTCTGACCGCGAGCAGCGCCCGCCTGTGCAGCCCTACCAGGTGTGGCGCTGGCCATTGCACTGGCAGATCCTGCTCGGGCTGCTGATCGGGGTGGCCCTCGGATTCGCCGCGGCGCTGCCCGCCATCGAAGAAGCCGAGGATACAGTCCGCGCCGAGCAGGCCGATCGCGAGCCGGAGGACCGCCTGAGGGGTGCCGACCTCACCGCCGCCATCGCCGCCGAAGCCGAGCAGACCGTCACCGCCCGCTGGGACTACCTCATCTACGACCTGCTCGGCGACCTGTTCATGCAGGGGCTGATGATGATTGTCGTGCCACTGATTACCAGCTCGATCGTGCTGGCCATCATCGGCATCGGACGGCGCTCCGGCTTCGGGAGGCTGGGGATCAAGACACTGCTTTATTACCTGGCCACGAGCCTCATCGCCGTGCTCGTGGGGCTGGTGCTGATCAACATCGTCAGCCCCGGGCTCGTTCCCGGCGATGAACCGCTGCTGACCGCCGAGCGCGCGGCCCTTTTTGAGCGCGAGCAGGCGCAGATGCGCGAGCAGCTCGATCTGGAGGAGGATGAACTTCCCGAAGGGGCCGAGTTTCTCAATGTATTCCGGCAGATGATTCCGCCCAACGTGGTGCAGGCCGCAGCGCAGGGGCAGTTGCTCGGCCTGATTGTCGTCTCACTGATCGTCGGTTTCCTCATCGTGCGCAAGCTCGCGGAGGAACCCAGGCGGATCATGGTCAACTTCTGGCAGGCGATCTACGAGATCACCTTCACGGTCACGCAGTTCATCATCCGCCTGGCGCCGATCGGCGTATGCTTCCTCCTGGCCACGACGGTGGCGAGCAACTACGCCCGGCTGGCGCCGGATGGACGGTTTGCGGAACTGGTCAACGCCCTGTTGTGGTTCACCGGCACCGCCCTGGCGGCGCTGGCGGTTCACTTCCTGCTGGTGATGCCGCTGCTGCTTCTGCTCGTGGCCCGGGTGAACCCGTGGCGGCACTACAAGGCCATGGCGCCGGCACTGATGACGGCGTTCTCGACCGCGAGCAGTGCCGCCACGCTGCCACTGACATTGCGGTGCGTGCAGGAGAATGCAGGGGTTTCGAAGAAGACATCGAGCTTCGTTCTGCCGCTCGGCGCCACGGTCAACATGGACGGCACCGCGCTGTATGAGTGCGTTGCGGCGATCTTCATCGCCCAGGCATTCGGCATCGTGCTCGGGTTCGATCAACAGTTCTTCATCGTGGTCGTGGCACTGCTGACAAGCATCGGCGTGGCGGGCGTACCGGCAGCCTCGCTCGTGGCCATCCTGGTCATCCTCGCCGCCCTCGAGCAGCAACTTGCCGCCCGGGGCATCGTGGCGCCACTCGTGCTCGGCCTGCCGATCCTGTTCGCCTTCGACCGCTTCCTGGACATGTGCCGCACCGCGGTGAACGTGTTCAGTGACTCGGTTGCCGCCGTGGTCATCGGTCGCACCGAGGGTGAGACGGGCATCCTCGAGCACCCGGACAACCGCGAGTTGGAGGCGTGACCCGCCGCGCCCGCCGCTGGCGGCGTGCTTATAATCCGCCACGCTGCCCGGCCCCCGAGCCGGCCGCGGACACAAGGGGGGGGACAACGGGTAACGAATCGAAGTTCTATCAGGTAAGGAGACAGTTCCATGGCCCGAATGATCTATCACGATGCCACCGGCCCGGCCCGTATCGACCCCCAGGAAAAGCCCGTGTTCGTCTGCATGTGCGGGCTGAGCCAGAACCTGCCCTACTGCGATGGCAACCACAAGATGGCCAAACAGAACGAGGTCGATGGCAAACTCTGCATCTACGACAAGGCGCGGCAGAGCATTGTCGAAACCCGCGATGAGTAATGGAGCCTCAGCCACTATGGGCGGCGAGGTAAGGCAGGACTAACGCATGTAGTTTGGGTGGCTGCGTCAGCGGCTTTCGGGGTCCGCAGCCGCTCGCCATGCCACCCTGTTTCGCAGCTACATGGGTTTGCCCTGGGAGGGAAGGCCGCGACGTTTACATGGATTGAAGGGTGCTGCCTCGAACGGTTGCCAATGGCGGTTCAACCATTTTCCAACCCGAGTACATCCTTCATGCCGTAGCGGCCGGCGGCGCGGCCGGTCAGCCACGCCGCAGCGCGCAGGGCGCCGCGGGCGAAGATGTCGCGGTTGGTGGCGAGGTGGGTCAGTTGAAGCTCCTCACCGAGCGTGGCGTAGCTGATGGTGTGCCGGCCCACCACATCCCCGCTGCGTAGCGCGTGCATGCCGATTTCACCCCGCATCCGGGTCGCCTCGGCGCCGTGGCGGCCATGGACGAGGTCCCGTCCCGTGTCCCGGCCGGTGGCATGGCATATCGCCTCGGCCAGACCCATGGCCGTGCCGGAGGGGGCATCTTTCTTGAAGCGGTGGTGGGTCTCGGTGATCTCGATGTCGTAGTCCTCACCGAGCGTCGCCGCGACCTTCGCCGCCAGGTCCAGCAGCAGGTTGACCCCGAGGCTCATGTTGGGCGCCTGCACGATGGGGATCTCCGCCCCAGCGGCGTCGATCGCGGCGTGGTCATCATCACCCAGGCCGGTGGTGCCGATCACCAGCCCAAGCTTTGCAGCGCTTACCGCGGGCAGCAGTGGGCGTAGCGCTGCCGGGGTCGTGAAGTCGATCACCACATCCGCCTGCCCCGCCGCGGGCAGCCGGTCGGTCAGTGGGACCCCGATCGGCTCGATCCCTGCAAGCGTGCCGGCATCGCTGCCGATCCGCTCATGCCCGGGCGCCTCGACGGCGGCGGCGAGGCTCAGCCCTTCGGTCTCAGCGGCCTGGGCAATCAACCGCCGGCCCATGCGACCGGCGGCACCGTGAATGACAAGACGGGTCATGGCAGGCTCCAGCGACAGATGCGTTTGGTGGGCAACCGGGGCAAGCGAAGACATTGCCCCATCAGGCAGCGGAACATAGGGGGTCGCCGCAACGGTGGCAACCTGTGCAGGACAGGCGCATGCAGGGGTCGAGCCGGTTGGCATGGTCAGCGGCGACTTGCGCTGTACGACTCGCGCCATCCCCCCCGGCAGCTTTTGCCGGGCCACGGACGGGAAAATAGGCTTACAATGGATGATGCGGTATGGACCCTCAGGCCCCGCGCTTGCCAGCGGAGCATTCCCCCTGTGAAGTGTTGCCCATGAAAACGACCTCGATCTTCGAAGCCACCGTCG
This sequence comes from Phycisphaeraceae bacterium, assembly GCA_003552605.1. Classification (GTDB taxonomy): domain Bacteria; phylum Planctomycetota; class Phycisphaerae; order Phycisphaerales; family Phycisphaeraceae; genus B1Sed10-187. The sequence continues at coordinate 3,160 of PUNN01000458.1, read as the reverse complement.
ACCATTACCTCGCCCCGCTGCGCGAATATCTCGAGGATGTCACTGTCAGCGAGATCATGGTCAACCGGGCCGATGAAATCTACATCGAGCGGAGCGGACAGCTCGAGCAGGTGCCGGCGCGGTTCACCGACCAGGAAGCCTACGAGATCGCAGTCAACAACATCCTCCAGTTCACGGGCAAGAGCCTCAGCGATGACAACCCGCTCGTCGATGGCCGCCTGCCCGATGGCTCCCGCGTCCACGTGGCCAAGTATCCCTGCTCGCGCCACGGCACGGTGATGACCATCCGCAAGTACAACAAGTCCGTGCTCGACCTCGACTGGCTGATCGAACTCGGCACCCTCACCGAGGAGGCGACCGAATACCTGAAGATCGCGGTGATTTCCGAGCGGAACCTCATGGTGGCCGGGGGCACGAGTTCGGGCAAGACGTCGCTGCTCAACGCCCTGTCGATGTTCATCCCCACCGGGCAGCGCATCGTGGTGATCGAAGACTCGGCGGAGTTGCAGCTCCAGCAGGACCACGTGGTGTCGATGGAGTCCCGCGCCGCCGACCGCTACGGACGCGGGTACGTGGGCATCCGCGACCTGTTCCGCAGCAGCCTGCGGCTGCGGCCGGACCGGATCATCATCGGCGAGGTGCGCGGCGGCGAGGCACTGGACATGATCCAGGCCATGACCAGCGGCCACGGCGGGTCGATGGGCACCTTGCACGCTGACAACCCTTCCGATGCCCTCAACCGGCTCGAGACGCTTGCACTGATGAGCCAGGTCGAGTTGCCGTTATCGGCCCTTCGCTGGCAGATCGCCTCGGCCCTGGACCTGATGGTGCAGATGTCGCGCCACCTCGGGGGCCACCGGGTGGTGACGCAGATCACCGAGTTGGAGGGCATTGATGACAACGGCCGGTACATTCTGCGCGACATTTTCACCCTGAAGCCGGCGCCGGCAGGGTCGGACCAACGCATGGTGCTTGGGTGGTCGGGGCGTAAGTCCTTGATGGCCGGGCATCTGCGCCCGGAAGAGCAAGACATGGTCAGCGATTTGACGCGCCACATATTTGAACCGGGTGCAGATAGCGACGATAATAAGAGTAGGCAATAACGGAAACTACGGAGCGTTTTACCGCCATGATCGCCCGCCGAGCCCGTCCGTGGCACCCGATTCGCTCGTGGCGGCTGAGTGCCCGCCGCGCGGTTCGTCGGCTGCGGCGTCGGCTCGGCCGCGGCGATGCGGGCACGACCACCCTCGAGTGGGCGCTGCTTCTCGCGGCGATCGGCATTCCAAGCTTCGCGATCATGATGATCGCGTTGAACATTCTGGTCGAGCATTACCGTATGTTGAGCCAGATCAACAGCTTACCGTTCCCCTGACGGCGCAGCGGCGCCTACCCCCCCGACGCCGATCACGGCGAAAAGGAGAGGACCCCGTATGATGAAACGAGTCCGACGAGTTCTGTCTGAACTGCACCACTGCGAGCGCGGGGCTGAAGGTCTGGAGAAGCTGCTGCTGCTGGCCGCACTGATCCTGCCCCTGCTCGGCATCCTGATCTTCTACGGGGCTGACATCCGCGACTGGCTCGTGGACCTGTGGGACACGATGCGCGGCGACAGTGAAGATCTGGCCCGGCCACAGTGATGCACGGTGGGCGGAAACTGCCCTAGCGCATTCGGCACTGACCCGGAACCGGCGCGAGGGAGGGGTGTTTGTAACCCTTTATAAAATCAAGGGATACATGCCCTTTTTCCATTTGCCGATGCGCACCCGCCCGCGCGGCGGGCCTGCAGAAGCAGGGCGCTGACACTCAGGAGTTTCGACAGACGTGATCGTGCCCATCGCGGCGACAGTCGTTCTCGGCGGGGCACTGACCGTCGCCGCTTACACCGATTGCCGGTGGGGCATCATTCCCAACTGGCTGACTTACCCGGGCATGCTTGCAGGCCTGGCTTTCTGGGCGGTGGCCGGTTGGGCGACCGACGGCTGGGCGAGCGCGGGTGCTCAGGCAGGCGGGGCCGCGGTGGCGTTGCTCGTGGGGCTGGTCCCGTTCATGGTTCTGCGGCTGATCGGCGTCGTCGGGGGGGGGGATGCGAAGCTGATGGGCCTGATCGGTGCGTGGACGGGGATGTGGCAGAGCGTGGTCGCGACGGTCTTCTACAGTTGCTTCATCGTGCTGGCCATGGCGGTGATCGTAATGGTGGTCCAGGGGAAGGTTCGGCAAACCGCGCAGCGGATATGGTTGCTGCTGGTCAGTTCCGCCGCAGGTGCGCGCGATGCCGCGCCGAGCGACAGCCCGCGCCTGCCGTTTGGCCTGGCCCTGGCGCTGGCAGGCCTGCTGGCCGCCCTTGAGCACGTGATCGGGCTGGAATTGCCGTGGTCGCGCTACAGCGCCTTCTGAGCCGGCCACTGGCGCCGCTGAGGGGGCGCCGGGTCGGGCCAACGGCGCAGATAAGGAGGTGGGCGAGGCATGACCCGGTCCGATGGCAATCAGCCTCCACCAGCGGGCGGCTGGCCACGACGCCCTGGGGCCGGGATTGCGGCGGGGAGATAGAATTGAACGTGCGGGTGGCGCCGGGTCGTGACCTGCGCCGCCAAGCCGGAGCCCGCTGATGAGCTCATCACCCCAAGTTGGTTCCACAGGGGATGTTGCCACCGTCGAGATGGCCGCGGGCAGTTGGCTGTGGGCAGCGCTGAGCAGCCGCGAGTCGCTGATATGGACGCTGATGCTCGCAGCCGGTGCCATCGGCTTCGCCCTCGCCGCGCGGGTCATGTGGCGAATCGGCCGCACGACGCTGGCCGAGACGCGGCGGGCGGGCGATGCCGCTGGAGGCAACGGGGAACGGGGCACGGCGGTGATCGAGTTCGCCCTCGTGCTGCCCTTTGCCATGTTCTTCATTCTCATGATGGCGCAGGTCATGCTGCTGATGGTGGGCAACCTTTTCGTCCACTACAGCGCCTTCGCCGCGGCCCGGGCCGCGGTGGTGCAGATCGGCGCCGATGACACCGCCCGCAGCGGCGAGGCTCAGAACGAGATTTACATCTCTCCGCAATCGCCCAAATATCTGGCGATCCACGAGGCCGCGGCGATCGCACTGTGGCCGGTGGGCGGCCCACTCGAGGGTGGCCCGCAACTCGGTGGGACGAACGTGGCGGCGATGCTGCCG
>PUNN01000356.1 GCA_003552605.1 Phycisphaeraceae bacterium | reverse complement strand
CGAGAACCAGTACTACGGCCAACTGTTCAAGCCTGACCAGCCCGAGGGCGACAACAACCAGCGCAACCCCCACAAGACCCAGTACGAGATCGACCTGAAGATTGAGGCCGACGACGGGGCCGTGGACGCTAAGGTCTGGGCTAACCCCACCCTTGGTGAGCGTGCGAAGTTGCGCAAGATCGTCAAGGCTGCCGGTGCTTGGGAGGCCGACAGCGACGGGAACGAGGGCTTCGACGACTCGCCCGACAACATGATCGGGCGCAAGTTGCGGGTCCTGGTCCAGGACGGCAGGATCGACACGGGAGGTTTCCTGGCAGCCAAGTGATCTAAGACCTACACCACGGGCCTGGGGTTGAGGACTCACCTCCCCCACGGCCCACCCCATGGGGATGAAACGGTTTCGACACGATGGCATGGATTTCTGTACTGCTGGCGCAGATCGTCGGAGTCTGGGTAAACGCCGACAAACCAATAACCGACAACATCACACTTGATGCCGAGCAGGACATGACCGCAGACGCTGAGTCGGAGGCGCTGTGGAACGAGTTCGACGCACTGATGGACGCTGCGGTCCCGGCGTAAGGGAGCCCTGGTGGAGGCAAGAGACCCTTGCCCCTTATATAGCGCAGGACCCGTCGGCTCAGGGTAATGGGCCTATGCCAGTAGAAGGTGCAGAATGAAACATCGTGGACGCGGGTTCGACTCCCGCCATCTCCACGAAGCGTACCCTGTCAGAATACGAGGAGTTGAGATGGCCCAGGTAACGGTAGTCTTTACGCTGGACTTCCCCGAGCACGATGACATCGCGGTGGACGTTGCACACGATTTCGCAACCGACGCTATCTCCCAGTGGCGAGATCGTTTCTGGGGAGAGAACTACAGCCTTGACTCGCTGAGTCTGTTCCGAGAGTCCGAGGACGACGAGCCCGAGGACCAAAACCCCGTCGAAGCCGCTTTCCCTGTCCGGGTTTGGTATGACGAGACATCGGGAGCGTCTTAGTGCTTGAGTTGACCGTCAGTCAGGCAGCCCAAGTCGCCAGGATTTTTGATCTCTTCGACGACGGGATGGTGTTTCCTGCGGAGATTCCCGACTTCAACTTGTCCACGGAGGTTGGCGACATTTTGATGAGCGTGAAGGTAGAGAACGGCCATCTTCACACAGTCTACCTTGGACGGTAGATAGGGCCTGGCCCTAGAAGCCCCGGCAGGATTGTATACAATCTTCCCGGGGCTTTCTTGACTTTAGGGGAGTGTCTATGCTGAAGAACGAGAAAGAGGCTGTCGAAGTTGCGCATCACATTCTTGACTCGTCATGCGCTAGGGATGGCTGTTCTGGCAGCAGAACCTTGTGGCTTCTTGCCGAAGACATTGTAAACGCTATCTATCTCACGGAAGAAGGCTATTCTCTAAAACATGTGATTGAGAATCTGTTCCTCGACGACTGAAGGGTATGAATAGGTTCGCGCACCTTTCCAGCGCAGGGAGGGACTATGACCAAGGACTACGGTCTGGTCACGACCGAGCAGGAACTTCGTGACCTGGTGGAACTGCTCGACGTGGACCGCACTATCGGGTTCGACGTAGAGACCGGGTACGACGGCGATCCCCGGGACCGGGGGGCTGTGGACCCGAGGTTCGCTCGCATCGTCGGGTTTTCGATCACGAACTCCCGGCACTGGGCCCGGTACGTGCCTGTGGGCCACGACGAAGTCCCAAACATCACCGACGCCCTGCTCATCATTGCCCCACTGCTTCGGCGTCGCCGGGTGGTGGCCCACAACGCCGGGTTCGAGCGCCGGATGCTCAAGCACCACGGGATCGAGGTTGAGTTCTTTTCGGACACGATGCTTGAGGCGTACTGCTTCGGGGCCTACGCGGAGCACGGGCTCAAGCCTCTGACCCTTGAGGTCTTCGACCACCAGATGGCCGAGATCACAAGCCTCTGGCCGGGGATCACGGCAGCGAAGAAGAAGCAGATAAGATTCAATGACCGTTCTCTGGACGACGAGGCCGTGGTCAACTACGCCTGCGAGGACGCGGCCTGGTGCCTGGCCCTGCACGAGCACCACTACCCCCGTCTTGAGGGCGGGCGCAAGGACACACTGGACCGGGAGATGCAGGTCCTTCCGATCGTCAGCGACATGGAGTACCGGGGCCTGGAAATTGACTTCCGGCTTCTGAGGCGCTGGGCCTACGAGGGCGAGCAGTTCGCCCAGATCCTTGAGAAGGAGGTCGTGGAAAAATTAGCGGACATGGCTGGGACCACTCCAGAGGGCCTGGCCGAGATCGCTGAGTCCCCCGGGGGCAAGTTCAACGTCGGGTCCTCGCAGCAGTTGTCCAAGGTCCTGTTCGACCACGTCGGGCTGACTGTGAACTGGACGACGAACACGGGCAAGCCCTCCACGAGCGAGCCCGCTCTCACGAAGTTGGCCAAAGAACACGAGCAGGTGGCCGCGCTCCTTGAGTATCGGCAGTTGAAGAAGTTGATTGGGTCGTACCTCAAGAAGTGGCCGAACTCGTTCTCCACGGGCAAGGACAGAGAGCGTGTGCATCCGGGATGGAAGCAGAACGGGGTGCCCTCGGGACGGTTCGCTGTCGCTGACCCGGGAGTCCAGCAGTGCCCGAAGAATTTCTCCTTCACTTCCAGCAGCCTCATGTCCTTCGGAGGTAACTTTCGAGACTGTATCATTCCCAGTCGTGAGTTCTACTTCCTGGACTTCGACTACTCCCAGATCGAGTTGCGCGTGCTCGCTGGGATGTCGCAGGAGACAAAGTTGTTGGACGCCTTCGCCAGTGGCCTTGACCCTCACGTCCTGACCGCGGCCTTGATCTTCGACAAGGACGCCAGCCAGGTCACGGAAAAGGAAAGGTCGTCCGGGAAGACCTTCAACTTTGCCTTGCTCTACCAGATGGGCAAGAAGTCCCTGGCCGAGCGGTTGGGAGTGCCTCAGCGGAGAGCGAACCTGCTCTACAATCGGTTCTTCGAGGGCTATGACGCGGTCAATGACTGGATCGAGGAGCAGATTTTCACCGGCCGGGCCAAGGAGTATGCGACCACGCACTTCGGAAGGCGCATCCCGATCCTTGAGTTCGGCAAGGCCCGGGAGTACGGGGCCGACGGCAACATCCGCAAGGCCCAGGGCGTGGAAGGACACGGCGAGAGGCTCTGCGTCAACGCCCCGGTCCAGGGTACGGCTGCGGACATCGCAAAGATGGCGATGGTCAGCAGCCAGGAAGCACTGAGGGAAGCGGGCATTGACCAGGACCGGGCACGTCTGGTTGTGAATAATCACGACGAGTTGATGTTCGAGGTCCACGGGTCGCTGATGCCGGAGTACATGGTCTCGATTCTGAGGCCCGCTGTAGAGTTCGATATTGACGGGTTCCCTCCGCTGGAGACAGACTGGGAGACCGGCCCTTCATGGGGACAGATTCAGGAGGTCAAGGGATGAGTGAAATGCCGAAGGAATTTGAAGACCCTGACCGCTGGACTGGGTCCTGGTTTGAGTTCGAGTGGTCCATCAACGGCGGGGTCCGTGTCTTTGTCCCGGGCGTGGACGACGACGCGGACATGATCCGAGTCCTTGAGGGGAGCAAGTTCATCCGGGTGTACAAGAAGGACGAGTCGAGTTTCTACCTCAATGCCCAGCAGGTCCTTGCGTTCCGTCCGGTGCCTCAGCAATGAGGGCTCTGTCCCGTACCCTGCACGAGGTGGCCGGGGAGATGGTCGAGTCTCCCTGGAGCCAACTGAACGAGTTCGTGGACGTGCGCCGGGGGGATGCGATCACGGTCCTGGGCGCTCCGATGAGCAACAAGAGCAACCTGCTTCTGAACTGGGCGATCAAGGCGAAGGTGCCAACGATCTATGGCAACTTCGACACGCCCCAGATTGACATGACGGCCCGGTCCCTGTCGATCATGTCCGGGCACCGGACCTCGGAGGTCATGGCCTCGATGGGCGAGGGGGCCTACGACAAGTACGCCGACAGTCTCCTGAGCCTTTGGTTTGCGGACGAGGCCGACTGCCTGACCCCGGACGAGGACGGGCTCACGCTCATGGACGAGTTGGTGTTTTCCTATGAGGAGTTCTGGGGCGAAGGGCCTCAGATGATTGTGCTGGACAACTTGAGCGACACGGCCCGGGACGTTCACCACGTCGACCTTCAGAAGTCCTTCAAGGCCGCAAGGAATTTGGCTCGCCGCACGAACACGGCGGTCTTCGCCCTGCACCATGTCAAGAGGCCGGGAGCGGACGAGAAGTCCGAGCCCTCGTCCATTCCAATTCGTCTGAATGACGGTGTGGGGGCTGGGGAGCGTGACGCGGCGACGGTCCTTGGGCTGTGGAAGCCGAAGTACGGAGACTCCAGGGTTCTTCGTGTCGCGCACCTGAAGAGTAAGAGGAAGCAGGCAGAGTCCTCGGGGTCGCTGTACATGGACTTCGAGTTGGACCAGACCAGGTCGAGTGTGGGAGCGTATGTCGATGGATCATTCACTACAGCAGATTGAGTTGTCCTCTGCCCTGTCGGCCATGCTCGTCGACTCGATGGGGGACGAGAACTCGATTCTTCGGGCCATGCTTGTGTCTACGGACCAGGACAACCTTGTTGGTCGGCAGCCTAAGAAGTCCCGGGGTCGTCTCAAGTTCCTCATTGAGAACCGGCACGGTTCCCCGTTCGAGCACGCCACTCTGACCTTTAGCGTCCACTGTCCGATCTTCGTGTCCAGGGAGTGGATGCGGCACAGGGTCCAGTCCTTCAATGAGCAGTCGGGCCGGTACGTGGAGTACGAGCCCAAGTTCTACTGGCCTGAGTACAGGCCTTTGGTTCAGGAAGGCAAGCCGGGCAAGTATCAGTTCGTCGAGGGCAGTAGATACCAGTGGGGATACGCCCATCTAGCGTTCCATGCCTCGTGCCAGACGGCATGGGACCACTACCAGGAGATGCTGAACCAGGGAATTGCCAAGGAAGTGGCTCGTATGGTGCTTCCGGTGACGACGTACACTTCGTTCTACGCGACAGCAAACCTTCGGAACTGGCTCCATTTTCTTTCCCTGCGGACCACGGACGACCGGGCGTCGGTGCCGAGTTACCCGCTCTGGGAGATCAACCAACTAGCGGCCCAGGTCGAGGGAGCGCTCGTGGACGAGTTCCCCTTGGTCATGGGACTCTGGAACGAGAATGGGAGAGTGCCAGTATGAACGAGCAAGGCATGGTCGGGGACTTTCATACACAGTTCGGGCTTAGTGTGAGGGCAAGTCCCCACCTGACTCTTGTCGAGTACCCGATTTCGACCCTGCGGTTTCGGATGCGGCTCATTGGTGAGGAGTACGTGGAGGTGGTCGAGGCAAGTCATAGCATGAGCACTGAGGCTTTGGCTAAGGAACTTGCTGACCTCCTTTACGTGGTCTACGGGACAGCGGTGTCCCTTGGGTTCGACTTGCATGAGGTCTTCGAGGAGGTCCATCGGTCGAACATGAGCAAGGCCGACGAGAACGGCCAGGTCCAGTTCCGGGAGGACGGCAAGGTTCTGAAGCCCGACACCTACTCTAAAGCCGACGTGGCCAGCGTCATCTTCAAGTCCTAGCCCAGACAGTCTCGGATATTTTCTCTGAGACGAGAAAAGCCCCTCTCCCATGCTCAGGCATAGGGGAGGGGCTTTCTCTTGTCTATGAAAATATATAGCGGCATGGGCTGCCGATCATCGGGGCCTTGACTACAGGTCCTCGTCTTTCTTTCTTAGTTCCTCGGACAGGCGGTCCACTTCGTCCTTGAGGGCTTCGTTGAGAAGTCGCACGGCCTCGATCGCGCTGTCAGTCTGTTTCTGGTGATAAGTTTTTTTGTCCGACTTTTGGGCTCTTCGTTGGGTCCAGACGCCCACCGTGAGGGCGACGACAGGGCCAATCACAGCCCCGACTGCTATCCAGTCGATGTTCGCGTCACCCATTTTTCTTCCTCGTCGTCGTAGGCGATAATGATACGGGACTCTTTGTACTTCGCCACCGACCAGATGAACGCGGCCTGCTTGAACCAGACCAAAGAGCCCGAGACGAGGATCGCTGCGAACTCAGGCCACAGGAGCCAGGAGGCCATGAGGAAGGAAACCCCGCGACCAGCGCCCAGACCGGCGGACATCGAAAGCGCTGCCCGGGATATGATCTTGGAACGAGTTATGTTCCCAAGGCCCGCGAGGGTTCCTGCCAGAATGAAGAGGAACGACCAGAACTCTGTAGTCCCTGCGATTACTCCAATCTCCCAGGAGAAGTCGGGCGAGGAGCCAAGTGGCATGAAGAGAAGAACAAACCCAATCAGCAAATCGAAAATGGCAATGTAGTGCAGAAGCCATTCTTGGATTGAAAGGGTTTTTCGGCGTTCTCTGAATCCGAACATGGTCACTCGTCCTTGCGGGCGCTTCTAATAAGGCAGCCCACCTTGTCGTTTTCCAGAGCCGTAAGTAGAACAAAGACCACAACCACCACTGCCGTAGACCCAACCACTAGGCTTCTCTCGATTTCCTCGGCCAAGAAAAGGCCAGCACCGGCCAGGACAAGCACAACGCCCTTGATTGAGTTGAAGACAATGACTGGATGCTTGTCAATGTCCACTTTCTTCCAGACCTTCTTGGCCAATCGGATCGGGTGCAGTTTCATCTTGCTTCTCTCCCATCACTGTTTCCAGGGCGGCGGAAAGGACTAGATTCTCGTGCTGTAGTTCGGCTACCTTGCGCTGGTACGCGGCGATCAGGGTGTTAGGGTCAATTTGCATCAGACTCTCCCTTTTCTAGTTCGGATACTTGCTTCTTTAGTTTCTTTACAGCGCCGAACAAAATAGCAACAACTTCACTGATGTTGATTCCCTCTGTCTTTAGGTCTTCCATAGGAATTTCGGCTTTGTCTTCCAAATCCATGTGTCTGTCCATAACTTCTTTAGATTTGGGAGCCCAAAACACTAGTCTCGGATCTATCTCTGCTAACTCTTCTGCGATAAAGCCGTAATGGGACCAATCTTCTCGGTCGGCTTTTGCCGTGCTGCGAAAATACTTGGGTTCAATAAAGTCAATAGCATTATCCACGTAAGATGACCATATCGGCTCAATAGTATTCTTGTGTTCTCTGCTTGAAGTTGAGCGAGTGAACGTCCCAAAACTACTGATATAGAGGTTGGTGCTGCCGGTGCCCGTATAATCGTATGTGGCTCGGGAACGAAGTCCGGGCTCATTTGATCCACCAATATTAGTTCTCCACGCCATAACTTCGCCGCTACTGTGTTGGCTGGTAGGAGTTTCAAAACTGACTGAAGTGTTAGTCCCAACATACAGTCGTGCGTAATCGTTTGCGTGGACCCAGTTTTGTGTAGCGACGGT
>PUNN01000388.1 GCA_003552605.1 Phycisphaeraceae bacterium | reverse complement strand
TGCGGCGAACCCCCCGTCACAGGCCGCCATGGCCATCGGCTGCGGACAGCCGCTGACCATGCCACCCGGTTTAGCATCTACATGCGTTCGCCTTGGGAGCCCCGCCCTGGCCGAATCCGCTCGCCGTCATGCCTGCTCGGCGGGTCTGCGATGGAATCTCTGGCTGCCTGATGAGCCGCCAAGACTCAAAGCATTGCGCCCCGCCCACTGGATACTCAAACACAACCCCGACTATCTCGATCGCATTGTCCGCAAAGGCGACCTGCGGGTGTCGATCCTCTTGACCCTTCAGCACGATGTGCCCAAGGGGAGTGTCGAATCCGAAACCGCCCTGGCTCGCCTGTGCTCTGCCAACCGCCTGGCAGTGCGTCACGCCCTCGACGATCTGGAGCACGAGGGCTACCCGCTGCGGCAGCCGAAGCCGGGCACACGCAACACCCGCATTACGCTGCACCCGCCGGCGAGGCGCCCGGCCGCAGGTTGAAACTGGTGCAGCCGGCGGCCCCATCGCCCTTGCAAGCGTTCACACCTTGATGCAATGCCCCAAACGTCCCCGGGGCGGGCCCTGCAGCGGACTGTCGGACCAATACCAGCCGATGGAAGGGCTCACCGCACCAGCACCCCGGCGAAACACTGTCCATGCCACCCCTCACCAATGATGCGGGTGTGGCGTGGACGCCACATGGATCATAAGCCCTTTCATTTCAATGAGTTGCGGAGAAGGCGGGGAGGCCCGTGGATCAGCGCCTGTGGCCTGTACACCACACGGCCGCAGAACCGGCCGGCCAGGGGCGCAACATCCCGAAGCACTCTCTGAACCATAAGCCTTTTTAAATAAAACACTTACACGTGATGATCGCCCGTCCCGGCACATCCGCCTCGGCTTTGGCAAGGTCCTTGTTTATCCTGTGGGCAGCAACGCAACCCGCACCCACCGACAGGGGAGAACCACCACCATGGATGAACAGACCTTCCAAAGCAAGCTTGCCGAATTGATGGGCGAAATTTCCACCCTGCCCAAGTCCGAGCGGGAAAAGCTCGAGCGCATGGCGCAGCAGACCCAGAAACGCCACCAGCAACTGAAGCAGACCGTCCACAATCTTCAGGAAAGCCTCGACTACCTGCGGCTGTCGATCAAGTACCTCGTGTTCGATCTCGAAGCCACCCGGCGGGAAAACGGCTACCTCCGCCAGATGCTCACCGAACGGCATCAGGACGACCACGATGGCGAGCAGCAGGGCTGATCGCTACCGATAACTTTCATCAACAGCATCAGTTACGAACTTCTATCAGGGGCCGGGCATGTCAACCGGCCACGGAGCTTCGGCAGGGCGAACCCATAGTAGTTGTGGAAATGGGGTGGCATGGTCAGCGGCTGTCCTCAGCCGATGGCCATGGCGGCCCGTGAAGCGGGTTCGCCGCATGGCCACCAGCCGAACTTCCGGGGGCTCCGGCGGGCGGGCTGTGCCGTCCTGCGCCGCCGCGAAGGCCCCTCGTGACGGCATCGGCTCACCATGTGCATGCTTTGCCGGGTTTTGTGATCCCGCGGTGGCGGGCATACAGTGAGGGCAACAGTGGATGGTCGCTGATTGCCCCCATATGTCCCATGCCCCGCCCGATCCCCCGCGCACGGGCCCGCCACCGGGCCCAGCCGGAGCAGCCCATGTATACAACAGACCGGCTCACCACCGAATATGAACGGGTCTCCCGCAGCCCCTGCCTACAGGGAGAGGCTGCGGTGAGAAGCGACAGCGTGACAGGCTCGCCGAATGCGCCCGAAGCAACTTCAGTTCGCTCGTGGACAACGCCACATCGACAACTCCGGCGCGGCGTGGAACTGCCATTCTCGCTTCCTTCGCTGTTGAATCGATCGAAACGCCGTGTGCGGCATGCCCTGCCCGCCCTGACAGCGGTGGCGACGGCGGTGCTGCTGGGCTTGGCGGTGTCGGGCTTTGCCGCCGGGCCACCCGCCCAGGATCAGGCTGAGCCCCCGGCAGGCGAACATCCCGCTTCACCGACCACACCGCCACCCGGCGCTCAGCCCAGCCCCGGCGCTGCGCCACCGCCCGGCAGCGCCCCCGGCCCCGCAGCCCCACCCCCGGAAGGGCGCCCGGAAGGGCCCCCGGAAGCACCCCCCGGAGCGCCGCAGCAAGCACCCGGGCAGGCCCCACCCATGGCGCCGCCAGAGGCCGCGACACCCCCGGAACCCGCACCCCAGCCAACCGACGTCCGCATCGAAGGCGATGCCGCTTCCACCACCGTACCGGTCGAGCGGGGCGACACGATGTTCCTCGCACCCGTGCGCATCAACGACACCGAAGTCGGCCTGTTTCTGATCAACACCGGGGGCAACACCGCCGTGTCGGGGCAGATCGCTGTCCGTCTCGGCCTGCCGGTGGTGGAGGACCCGCGAAGCGAGTTCGGGATCAATCCGAGCCGAAACCAGTATCGACGTGTCGACTCACTCAAGATCGGTGGTGCCGAACTCGGCCCCATGGCCGTTGAAGTGCAGGACCAGGACTACTACGCCGAGCAGTTCGGCGCGCCGGTGCTCGGTGCCATCGGCGTGGACGTGCTTGGCCGGCTGCCATTCACGCTCGATCCGCAGTCAGGCGAACTGACGCTGCACGATCCCGAGCAGTTCGAGCCACCGGACGATGCCAACGTGCAGCGCACGGGCTTCTACGGGCATCACATCCTCCTGCCGATTGAGATCGATCGCGAGATCGAAGGGCTCGCCCTTCTGCACAGCGCCAGTCCCATCGGGCTGCAAGTGCATCCATCAGTCGCCTCCGAGCACCGCGAGTTCTTCGCGAACCTCCGCACCCAACGCCGCGCACAACCGACCCAGCCGACCGTCTGGGTTCACAGCGGCAAGCTTGACCGGCTCAAGGTGCTCGGTCAGTCACTTGATCAGGCACATTTCGCCTATGGCCATGATGTGGCCCGCCGTGAGCAGCGAGAAGCACCGGTGGCGGGCATGCTTGCCGGCCGGGTGCTCGAGCGCCTCGTCCTGACCATCGACGCCCCCAACCGCCGCGCATGGGCTGAACCGATCGAGCAAGTCCCCATGGCCGACCGGATCGACTCGGGGCTTGATGTCGATGATGCCGATCATTTCGGCTTCACGCCGCTGATGCGCGCTGCGCGCTCAGGCCGGCTCGATGATGTGATCGCCCTGCTAGAAGCCGGGGCCGAACCTGATTCGGCCAGTCATACCGGCCACACCGCGCTTGCCTTTGCCGCCGAGGAGGGCCATCGGCGCGTGGTCGAGGCGCTGCTCGAGCACGGGGCCGATGTGGCCCACCACCGGGAGCTCGATGGCGCCACCGCCTTGATCCTCGCAGCCGCGATCGCGCCGGAGGTGGTCGAGAAACTGCTCGAAGCCGATGCCGACGTTCACGCCGACGATGACCGCGGCCATAGCCCTCTGATGGAGGCCGCCCGGCACGGCAACAGCGCCGCGATGCGAATGCTGCTCGCCGCCGGTGCCCGGATCGACGACCAAAACCGGATGGATCAGGGGGCACTGCATATGGCCGCGCTCAGCGGCGATATCCAGAGCGTCCGCCTGCTGCTCAGTGCCGGCGCCGAGCTCAAGCATCGGGACAACAGGGGCCAGAGCCCACTGATGCATGCGGTGGCTTCCGGCAATGCGGACCTCGTTCGGCTCCTGCTCGACGAAGGCGCTCAGGCCCGCCAGGCCACGCACACCGGCCTGACACCCCTGATGCATGCCACGCAGTTTGGCCATAGGGATATCGCAGCGCTGCTGATCGAGCACGAAGCCGACATCAACGCGCGGGAACAGCGGGGACTGACCCCACTCATGCTTGCAGCATTTCACGGATACGAGGGCATTGCCGAGATGCTGATCGAGGCCGGAGCCGATGTCGACCGCACCAACACCGCCGGGCAGACGGCATTGCATTCGGCCCTTCAGCGCGGGCATATCGATCTTGCCCGGAAACTCATGGAAGCCGGCGCCGATGTCCACATCCGGGATTCGAATAACCGCAACGCGCTGTTTGCCGCGATTGAGGCCGGGTCACATGAAGGGGTGCGGATGCTGGTTGAAGCCGGCGTTGACGTCAATCAGTCCAGTCTCCAGCGGCGAATGACCCCGCTGATGCTTGCGGCACTCTCAGGCGGGGAGGAGCTGGCCAGGGAGTTGCTCGATGCCGGCGCACGTGTCGATGCCCGCGACCATACCGGGCGCAACGCGATGTTCCATGCCATCGCAACCGAGAACCTGCCGCCCATCGAGGCGCTGCTCGAAGCGGGCATCGACATCAACCAGCCGGCCAACGATGGCAGCCTGCCGCTGCACGCTTCGGTCGGTCTCGGCCTGCTCGATGCCACCCGGATGCTGCTCGAAGCCGGCAGCGATATCGAGGCCCGCGCCGAGGACCTCGGCGGGATGCGGCCGATCGATATCGCCGTCATGCGCAGCGACCTCGAGATGGTCCAACTGCTCAACGAAGCCGGCACCGATCTCGAGCGCGCCACGCTCATCCACCCGCAGCGTCCCGATGCCGGGCCCATGACACCGTTGACAATGGCTCGCCTACGCGGCGATCGGCCGATGGTGGAACTGCTTCAACGACTCGGCGCGCAGCAGTAATCCGCAACCGGACAGTTTTCTCATTCACCTGCAAGGCCCGCCGCACGACAAGTGCCGGCAAGCGGGAAGCGCCATGGCACTGTTGCATTGCGAGTTCTACAGCAAAACGCTTGATCTCAACACCTCGATGCTCGTCATCCTGCCGCAACCGAGGCGAGGGCACGGCGCCTCGGAACCTGCCGGTACCGCAGGCCCCCATCCCACGCTCTACCTGCTGCACGGCCTTTCCGACAACCACACGACCTGGCTCCGCCGCACCGGCATCGAGCGCTACGTGGAGCCGCTTGGCCTGGCCGTGGTCATGCCGACCACCCACCGCGGCTTCTACACCGACACCGCCGCCGCGGGGCATCGCTACTTCAGCTTCATCAGTGATGAACTGCCGCGAATCGCCCGCTCGTTCTTTCCCTTGAGCGACCGCCGGGAGGACAACTTTGTCGCCGGCCTGTCCATGGGCGGTTACGGCAGCTTCAAGCTCGCACTGACCTTTCCCAAGCGCTTCGCCGCCGCAGCAGCCATGTCCGGCGCCTTGGATGTGGCCAACCGTGCGGCCGAGCCGGCCACCAGCCCCATGTCACATCGCGAGTGGGAAAGCATCTTCGGCGACATCGACCGCATCCCCGGCAGCGGCAACGACCTGTTCGCCCTCGCCGAGCACCACGCCACCGGCACGCAGCCGCGGCCGGCGCTGTTTCAGTGCTGCGGTGATGATGATCCGCTGATCGAGGACAACCGCCGCTTTCACGAGCATCTGAAATCCCTCGGTCTCCCGGTCGATTACCGTGAAGACCGCGACCGTGCCCACGAATGGGGCTACTGGGACGAGGCGATTCAGGATGTGCTCGCATGGCTGCCGCTGAAGCAGTCATAACCACGACATCCGGCCATGACGGCGGAACTCCGCACCTGCGGAACGCCGCCCTGCCCCGCCACTACCCCTCGTGCCGTGCCAGCCGCAGGTCCTTGATGCGGACCTCGATCTGTCGGCGTCCGTTCCACGTGCTGAGCTTGGGCTCGAAGGCGACATCCACCGCCGCGCCGGCGGGCAGGTGCTCCGCGAGTGTGCCGAGGCCGAAACCGATAGCGCTGTGCCGCGCTTCACCCTGCCGCAGGTTCAGCCGCAGGTGGCGGCCCTCGCCACCCACCCGCTCAGCCGGACGGTCAAGCTCAGCGCCGTGGAGGCTGAAAATGGGAGCGTGATTGCCGCGACCAAAGGGGGCGAGCTTGTCAAGTTGTTCCATGAAATCGAATGTCAGCGCTTCCAGTGGTGTGGTGGCATCAATATCCAGCGTGGGCACGAGGTCCGCTTCATCCAACTCGCTGTTGACATATTCAATGATGATGTGGCGAAGCTCGCCGATGTTCTCAGTCGGCAGCACCATACCCGCCGCCATGTCGTGGCCCCCGAAGCTGGTCATCAGATGCGCCGCCTCGGTTAACGCCCTGTGAATCGACACACCCGGCACGCTCCGCGCCGAGCCATGCGCCACCCCCTGGTCGCTGGTCAGCAGCACCACGGGGCGGCAGAATGTGTCGACCAGCCGCGAGGCGACAATGCCGATCACCCCCTGGTGCCAGCCCTCGGCGGCGAGCACGATCGCGCGCTGATCCGCTGCATCGTACCCCGCCTGCATGACCATCGCCGCGGCCTGTTCGTATATCCGCCGCTCCACCCGGCGGCGCCGGTCGTTCTCCGCCGTCAGGTGTTTCGCAATCCGCTCGGCCTCCTGCCTGCCCGCTTCGGTCAGCAGGTGCAGCGCCTCACCGGCATGGCCCATCCGGCCACAGGCATTGATCCGCGGACCGAGCACGAAGCCGACATGAAATGCATCGATCTTCTCGCTTCGCAGGCCGCTGGCATCGATCAGGGCGTTAAGCCCGACGAACTGCGTCCGCTTGATCTGACCGAGCCCGTAGCGGGTCAGCACGCGGTTTTCATCCACCAGCGGCACCACATCCGCCACCGTCCCGAGTGCGGCCAGGCTCATCAGGTCAAGCAGCAGGCTCCGGAAAGTCTGCGAGACGCGCTCGCTGCCGCAGGCAACTCGGCCGATCTGCCAGGCGAGTTTGAATGCCACACCGGCACCGCAAAGCTTGTCGAACGGATATGCACTGCCCGGCAGCGCAGGGTGGACCAGGATCGATGCCGGCGGCAAGTCCCCCGGCAACAAACTGTGATGATCGGTGATGATCAGGTCCAGCCCGGCCCGCCGCGCGGCCTCGGCAGGGCCCGTGGCGGTGATGCCGCAATCGACCGAGACCACCACCGGTTGCGGGTCGGCCGCGGCGAACATCTCGATTGCCTCGCGATTGAGCCCGTAGCCCTCATCGATGCGGTGCGGGATGTAGGTGGTCACCTCGGCACCGACTAACTTGAGTGTGTGCCAGAGGATGGCACTGGCGGTGATGCCGTCGACATCGTAGTCGCCGTAGATCACGATCGGCTGGCCCTCGCTCGCGGCCCGCAAGAGTCGATCAGCCGCTTCAGATACACCCGGCATCAGGGCCGGATCGTGCATCGCGTTGAGTTGCGGCGAAAGAAACCCGCGTGCTGCCTCGACATCCCCGCATCCACGCCGTGAGAGCAGCTCGGCGATCACTGGATGCACACCCAACTCCCGCGCCAGCCGTTGCGATGCCTGGCCCTCGCATCCGGGAGCGAACTGCCAGCGATAGCGGTTAAGGGCAAGGTCAATGGTCATGGCCAGTCCGATCATAACGGCCGGGAACGCTCGAAGCGCCTGGCGCGGCGGGG
>PUNN01000043.1 GCA_003552605.1 Phycisphaeraceae bacterium | reverse complement strand
TTTTCGCTGTCTTCGCCTCATGGCGCCGCCTTTCGGGGCCTGCCTCGCGGGCGCAGTGTGGATTCGAGGCCCAGTCGTGTTGCGGTGGTGGCGGTCCACCTCTCACCGCCGAAAGGGGTGCCGCGCTGGACGCTGCGGCGGATGGCTGCGAGTTCGGCCTCGGATTCGGCCCGGTTCACCCGCTTAGTCCAGTTCGCCGGCAGATTGATGGGCAGCTGCTCCCGCCAGGGCAGGGCGGCCCGCGCCGAGCGGTGTCGCGAATGGCTCCAATGATGGCGCGGCTTTGACAACTATGTCTCGTGCTCATGAGGCCATTTCCCGGCAGCGGTGGAGGGACGAGGTCGGCACAAGGCCCTAATGACAACGGATTCTCAATTCTCGTCAAGAGGCGCACCGGCCCGGGCATCAATGCCACAGCCGGGCTGCGGGGCCAAGGGGGCCGGCAGCACTCCCGGGTGGAGCTCCAAATGGCGGGAGGAGGCTGTAGATTGATGCCGACATCGGCTGAACTTGGCCCGTCAACTTCCTTTTGGACGCTTCGGGGCCGCACCGCGCGCCCCCGCGCGAGCCGCCAATATCATCGGCCTCGACATATACGTCATGCCGCTCGAAGCCGCACCGCGCGCCCCCGCGCGAGCCGCCAATCGTGCAGGGCTGGGTGCAATTGAAATTGAGAATCACTCCCTTGACACCGTGTTCGCTTTGCCGTACACTTTTTCTAATGCGGAAAACACGCCGCCGCGAGGCGCGGTGGCCCATCGTTTCCCCGCAATGGGATCGTGTTATGCAAATATCTGTCACACAAGACCTTAGTGCCAGCCTCCAGAGCTATGTCGAGGGTATCTACTGGATATCCAACTCCAGCAAGGCCGCGCGGCCGAAGGACATCGCCGACCGTCTGAACGTCGGCAAGAGTTCAGTGACCGGTGCGTTGCAGGCCTTGGCGGAGAGGGGGCTGGTCAACTATGCCCCCTACGGGGTGATCACCCTCACCGATGAAGGGCTGGTGGTGGCCCGCGAACTGGTGCGCCGCCACGAGGTCATCCGCGACTTCTTCGTTCGTGTGCTCTCGGTGGATCCCGACGAAGCCGAGGCCGCGGCGGGCATGATGGAACACGTCGTCACCGACACGATCCTCGACCGCCTCATCGCCTTTATCGAATTCATCGAGAGATGCCCCCAGGGTGGAACGTCGTGGACTAAAGGGTTCGGCTACCATTGCGATAACCATCTCTGCTCGGAGGAATGCGACCTCTGCCTGGATGAAGCAATCCCCCTGCGTCACGAGGGGCAGACCGTCGAAACAAGCAGACCGCACCCGGCACTGTCGGAGTTTGGTGAGGGCGATCGCCTGATCCTGATCGATGTCGATGATGCTTCGCCGGTCAATCGGCGGTTCCGCGAGATTGGGGCGCAACTTGGCGCGGTGATCAAGGTCGAGAGTGTCGAGCCCGACGGCCGAACGATGCAGATCAAGCTGAAGGGCTACCACGAACGGCTAGCGCTGGATGAGGCGGCGAAGGTATGGGTCCGCCCGGTCAAGCGCCCCTGCTCGATGCCCTCGCCAACGGACGGTGCGCTGCCGAATGATGCTGCGATTGCTGATAGTGAGTGAATGTGATGGATGCTCCCCGCCCGGGAAAAGATGAGCACCGTTACGAGTCCCAACCCGAGCAGGCCACTCGATCCGATGTCGTGGACTCGCGCGAGCTGTTCCGCGGCAAGCGCGAACTGACAATCAGCCATGAAGGGCAATTGTACCGACTTCGTGTAACCCGCAACGGAAGGTTAATTCTGAACAAGTAGAACACCAACAACCTGACCGCCAACACACCGCATCAGCCCAGCCAGCCGTTTGCCAGCCAGGGAACCCCCGCGACCCTCATCGCACAGGTTCCCTTATTTATTGCGCTGACAACGGTGGGCGAGAAAGGAGCACGGCCCATGATTCACTGTTGAGCAGCCTCATGAGCGAGCGTCGCGGGGCGTAGCTGCGGCGCCCAACGAACCTCTGATTCACACAACCTTCGATGCTCGCTGCATCGGACAAATGGAGATGTTTACAATGACCGTTCACACAACCACCAGACTGAGCGTTCTTGCCACCTTGGGTGTAGCTGTTTCCGGCATGTTTGCGCCTGCAGCGCATGGCGCCTTCGTGTTCCCTGACTGGGACCGGCCGGCGGATGACACCACCGCCTTGGAGACGCGGACCACTTATCAGCACTGGGCCGACTTCCTCGGTTCACCTGCCGGCCCGAATGCTCCAGACGCCGCAGATCTCACCCCTGCCGGCACGGCCGATCTGTTCGATGCCGCTCATCCCGCAAGCGGAAGCTTTACCACCAGCGGTGGCAACATTTACTCGCCGAGCGGCGTGATCGAGCCGCGTATTGTGGTGCCCGGCTTCGACGAGGAGGACCGTACGCTGGTCACCCGCTTTCAGATTCAACTGCGCACGTGGGGACAGGACATCGACACTGACGATGTCCTGCTGAACGGCGACTCCGTCACTGATCTTCCTGACCTCGAATACACAGAGTTGGATCGCGAGGCACAGGAGGGTGGCGGATTCCCTGCCGACATTGTCGCCCACCGCTGGATATTCACCGCACCGTTCACAGCCGAGGCTTTCCACATTGATTTCGGCTACGGTGTGACTTCATCATCCTTGATGGAAGCCAGCGTTGATACACAGGTCATCCCGGAGCCGGCCTCGCTGGCTCTGCTGGGACTCGGTTGCCTCGTGGCGCTCACGCGTCGCACGCGGCACCGCACCTGAACCTTGCGTCTCTACTTGCGGCGAGCACCCTGACGGGTGTTCGTCGCCTTTTCGCCGGAGTACATCCCTTGCTCGCCTACAGAGCCTTTACCCTAGTCGAACTGCTCGTCGTGGTCACCATCCTCGCACTGCTCTTGGGCATCATGTTGCCGCTGCTCGGCACGGTACGTGACACGGGTCGCCAGACCCGGAGCATGAGTGATCTGCGACAGATGATGCTCGGGTATACACAGTATTCGCTGGACCATAACGGTGCATTGCTGTACGGCATGTTGCCCGAGTCGTTCGACGGCCGGATCGTCACAGTAGAAGATGGTGATCGCACGTTTGGACCACCCATCTCTACCCGCTATCCCTGGCGCCTGGCTCCTCACCTCGATCACGCCTGGGATGTCATGCATGCTCACAGTGGCACCCCGGATCCGCCGCACGCGTCAGACTGTGACCGCGAGGCGCTCTCCCGGGCCTATTCGCTGAGTATCGGCCCCACCTTCGGCATCAACTCGGTATACGTAGGCGGTCACGCCGGTCCGCTGTTCAAGGGCTTCGTGCAGCGAGGCGGCACTGCTAAGCCCAACCGGGGCCACCACGTGGTGTTTCGCGAAGCAGAAGTTCAGCAGCCATCATCACTGATCGCGTTTACGGAAGTACGACGGCATGGGGGCGCGGCTGACGGCAGTGAGGGGCACTTCTGGGCCACCGCGCCCAATGCGGCCGGCGCGATGTGGGAAGCCGATGGCGACGAGTGGGAGGTGTTGAATTCCTCTCGACTCATTGGTCTGCCCGAGGGGCGATACCGCAACCGCACGATCACCGGATTCATTGATGGTCACATCGCCACAATGCGCGCCGGAGAACTCGATGACATGGCATTGTGGGCCAACGATGCCACGGATAATGACTACGATGTGCCTTGAGAGTCAAGGCGCACAACAGATGACACGAAAGGGCCGATTCATGTGCCTTGAACACGATACTTATGTGCAACTCGGATGGTGTCCGCACGGCACGTTGCACCTCCGCGTGGCAAACACGACACTGCATCTGACACGTGAACAGGTGGTCGCGCTGCACCGGGCACTGAACCGCTGGGTGCATACCGAACCGTCGGGCCCGAAGCCCGAGGCATCGCGCCACAACCGGTACGGCCAGTCGCGGAACTAACCGTTGATCATAGAAAGGAGACCCATGTCCACTTTTGGAACACGACAACTCGTTGCGGTATCACCGGATGCGCCCCGTTCACAGCGACTGGACGCCGCCAGACAGAGCTACCAGCAGAATCGCAGCCAGATGACCTCGGTGTTGGCGCGCCAATACGGCTTGACGGAATTGGACATCGTGAGCATCCTGCCCGCGGAACAGGTCTGCCCCCTCGATGTGTCGAAGTGGGAAACAATCATCCGGAGCTTCGAAGAGGTCGGCAACGTCCATGTGATCATGTCCAACGGCTCCGGAGTGCTCGAGGTCTTTGGACAGTTCGGTAATTTCAGTCGCACGGGTCCGTATTTCAACGTTCAGACGAAGACAGTCGACATGCACCTGCTTCCAGATACCCTCGCGCGGAGTTTTGCCATCGAAAAGCCCGGACATAGGGACGGAGTGTCGACCTTGAGTATTCAGTTTTTCAACCACGATGGGCACGCGGCCTTCAAGGTGTTCTTCACCTTTGGAGGGAAGGCTCCCTCTCCCGAACGCCGTGCTCAATGGGAAGCGATCCGTGACGGCTGTGCCTTGCTCTGACCGGGGCACCCACGGCACTCGGAAGCCGAATCAGAGGACAACCGGATGAAGTCACAAGGCAACAGCAATCTGCGAGTGAAAGATGCACTGAGCGAGGCCCAGCGCCGACGCGATGCTGGTCTGCCCGCATGGGGGTGGTTTGATCGCAAGGTGCGGGGCCATATGGAGGCGCGCCATGGGCTTCCATCGACAAGTATCGCGCCGGAGTCCATGGAGGCGGTACTTGCCGACCGCCTGAATCAGCCATCGGCCCGGCCGCGCACAATCTATGTGCATGTTCCGTTCTGTACGCGCATCTGCACCTTCTGCAGCTTTTTCCGTCATCCCAAAGGCCGGTCGGATTTGCAGGCCTATACGCATGCCGTGGCCAACCAGATCGAGCAGATGAGTCTGACCCGCTGGGCACGGGAGGGGCCGCCCTTCGCCGCGGTCTACTTCGGGGGCGGCAGTCCAACGGCGTTGGAGCCCGGGCAGTTGACGCGGTTGATCTCAGCGATTCGGGAACGCTACCGGCTCGCACCGGATTGTGAGTTCACTGTGGAGTGTCGTTTGGATGGTATGGATGAGCAGTATCTCCTGCATCTGCGCGATGCCGGCGTCAATCGGCTGAGTTTCGGCGTGCAGAGTTTCGACACCGCGGTACGCCGCAGCGTGGGGCGCATTGCCGATCGCGAGCAGGTGCTCGAGACGATCACGATGGCTGCGCGGCTCGGCTTTCAGCAGATCAGTATTGATCTGATCTACAACCTGCCGGATCAGCCCCGCAGCAGTTGGGCCGACGACATCCGGACCCTCATCGGAACCCCGGCCACTGCGACCAGCGTCTACGCCCTGATCCCGATGCAGGGCAGCGCTCTGGTCAGACAGATCGAAGCGGGGCGGAGGAAGCCGCTTGGTGATTGTGAGCGTGAATATGAGATGTTTACGCATTCCTACGATGAGCTGATGGACCGACCGGACTGGCAGAGGTTCAGCTTCCATCATTTCGGCGACTGCCGGGCGGAGCGGAGTGTCTACAACCGGGTGCGCATGGGCACCATGGACACCCTTGCACTGGGCTGTGGAGCAGGTGGGCGGCTTGGCACCGTGAGCTATATGAACGCAATGGACGTTATGCATTATATCGAGGCCATGACCCATGGTCGCGAGGCCGCGCTGATGGTCTCTGATCAGCCGCAGGATCTGCTCGACTTGTTTGCAGCTTACCAGTTGAGTGAATGTGAAGGTGTCGACGGCGCCGCACTCAGCGCCGTGCTGCCGACTAGTGCCGAACTGATTGAAAGGCTGATCTGTCTCGGGCTGGTGGAGGAGCAACACGGACGTCTTATCTTGACTCGCGATGGCTGCTTCTGGGGATATAACATCACAAAGGTGATTACAGAATGTATCGTTGAGCACGTGTCGCCTGACTACCAGCCACCGACGGCACCGCATCGGTTGCATGTTCTCGACAGCGAGAAAGGAGTGATCCCATGTTCGTCGTGATCAATCGCCTGACTGTCAAGGAGGGGCAGGGTGAGGAGCTCGTGGCGCGGTTCATGCGCTCATACGGCCTCGAGGAGACGCCCGGCTTCATCTGCTTCAGAGTGCTCGAGCCCACATGGACCCCGGATGAACGGAGCGGAGAGGAATGGTTGTCCATGACCTGCTGGGAGTCCCGGGAAGAATCCGAAGCTTGGCGTGACAGCGATGCGTTCAAGAAGGCGCACGCAGGATGGATCACGTCGAGCTTTGCGGGGCGACCTGAGGTTACGGGCTACACTCCCCGGGTTGAGCGGCCGGCTGGCAATGCCAGTACTGGCAGAGACGTTCGCAGTGAAGGCAAGGGCGGGACGTCCACGCACCCCGGTGTCATGAAGATGCTGTTGCTCATCATCATGATGCTCGAGATGTTCGCTTCAGGTGGGTGCGACCAGTCATCGGCAACGGACCGGGAGACACAACGCCCGGACGGCTCGATCCGGCTCACCGATGATGCTGGAAGAAAGATCGCCCTTGACGAACCGGCAGAGCGGATCGTGGCCGGAGCATCCTTTGCGGTGGAACTGCTCATGGCGCTCGACCATCCCCCGGTGCTCCGGCCTGATGTGCCAGAGCGGAATATTCATCCTGAAGCGGCTCGCTCGATCCCCACATTCCCGATTCAGCATGGGACCGGCCCGGATACTGAAGCGATCGCAGCAGCGCGTCCCGACCTCGTGATTCTCCATGTCAATTTTGCGCCCTTCGCTGAAAACATCAGCCGGACGTTGGGCGTACCGGTGGCACTGCTCGAGGTCAGGTCGCTTGACGATGTCGCTGTGAAGCTGGAACTGCTCGGGCGAATCACTGAGAGCCAGGAGCAGGCTGCCCAACAGATGGCCACGCTGCAAGAGAGTGTACAGCGGGTCGTGGGCGAACATCCAGAGGCGCAGCCGCGCACACTGGCACTGTTCGGTACCCCCGAGGCGTTCTACGCCTTCCGTGGCCGTTCCTATCTCGGGAGCATGGTCAAGGCGTTGGGCGGGGTAAACGTGGCTGCGGACCTCGCCCCTGACGGGGAGACAGGGGGAGGCACGCGTTCGCTTGCGCCGATCAATCTTGAACGAGCGATCGCACGCAATGCCGAGGTCATCCTGATTGTCCCACACGGGCCGCGGGATGCGGTGAAAACACATATGTCACAGCATCCGGCATGGTCGCAAATGCCGGCGGTGAAATCCAGGCGTGTGCACGTCCTTGACGAAGTATTGTTTAGTTCCAGCCCGGGGCCGCGTGCTCCTGAAGCCCTTGAGCGACTCCGGGACTTGCTTCATCCAGAGTCGCCATGACCACGACTACACCCAGCGATGCGCGCATCCGGGCCAAAACCGCTGCGGCGGGGAAGATGAGGCC
>PUNN01000486.1 GCA_003552605.1 Phycisphaeraceae bacterium | reverse complement strand
GGGGGTGTCCGCAGCCGATGGCCATGACGGCCTGTGATTGGGGGTTCGCCGCATGGCCATCAGCCGCCCCCGGAAAGACGGCTGCTGACCATGCCACCCAAGCTACATGCGTTCGCCCTGCACCCCGCCGCCCCCCGTTTCCCTTGAGGGCAGTGGCGACGTACACTTCTGGTCGTTGCGCACTTTGTCGTCACGCACCCCCTGTCTGGAGAGGACTCATGCACCGATATCAGGTTCGCGCCATCCGAAGTCAGTCAGGTCAGGAAGAAATGATCGAGGTCATGGCCGCATCCGAGCAGGAGGCGATCCAGCAGGCGGCGGAGCGCGGGCTCGACGCTCAGGAGGTCCGCCTGCTCGAGGAGGAGGCCGCCGGCGCCGCTTCCGCCGCGGCATCCTCAGCCGGTGCCGGTGGGACACCCGAGGATTCCGAGGGCACTACGGATACCCCGGGGGCGTACGATGACTTTCCGCTCGTGAAGGTGACCGATGGGCTGCTCGCCCAGGCAAGGTCACTGCTGTCGGAAAGCCTGATCGAGTGGCTCAGCCGCATGGCGATGCTGGTGGGGCTCTGGGCGATGGTGGGGTTTGCAGGCTTGATGCTCATTGCGGGTATCGTGGTCGCGATCGATATCGACAGCATTGATCCGTTCGGCATCTCCCTGGCCAAGGCCGTGCTCGGGTTGGCACTGCTTTACACCGCGGCGAAATTCGGTCATACGGGAGTGATGCTCATCCGGTCATCACCCTCTTCGCTTTCAGGGCGATTCTTTCTGAACTCAGTAGCGCTGATCGGACTGGTCCTGGCCGTGGTTTTCCTCATCGGGGGGATCGCCATTGGCATCCGTGAAGGCGCCATCACGCATGTCTGGGAGGGATTGGTCGGGGCGGTATTCCTGGCCCTGATTGCCGGCCTGGCCCTCAGCCCTGCCCTTGTCAACTGCGGCATTCAGAAGGGGGCAAGTGCCGGCCGGGAGTTTCTTGGTATTCTTGCCTTCATCGCCAAATCGGTGTTGCGAATCGTGCCGGTCATCTTCGGCGCCGCTGTTTCGATTGGCACGGTACTGCTGGTGATCGAATTGATCCGATATCTGGCCGCCGACGACGTTGACAAAGTGGATCGACTTGTGGGGATGATGGCGCTTGGTGTGGGTATCCTTGTGGCCGCAGCGCTGCCGCTTCTGGTGTACCTGCTGGCCACGCTCTACTACCTGCTGATCGAACTGGCGTCGGCGATTCTCAGCCTCCCGCAGAAACTTGATCAGTTGCGTCGATAGCGCTCAGACCCGGCCCCCACCCTGCGCGGCGCCGTAACCGAACCCGCCTTCGTACCACCATGGCTGACTGTCAGCCGAAGATCATCACATATGCCACGATGAACACGGCGATGTCGGCCAGGACGTGGCTGATGTAGGGCGCCCAGATGTTGCCGCTGCGAAGGTACAACCACGACCAGATGGCACCAGCGGCGAGTATCCCGGCCGTGCCGAGCACGGTCACAACGGCATCGAAGTACGCGGCGAGGATGAGCACGTGGTGCAGCGCAAAGCACGCCGCGGCCAGCAGAATCGCCACACCGGACCGTGATACCAGTGCCCGGCACCTGCTGAAGACGAACCATCGCCAGACATATTCTTCCAGCAGCGCGTTGATGAAGCTGATGTAAAGGGCCATGGCCAGGAAGCGGCCGCGGCTGTCCAGCCCTGCCTCGGCGGCCTGCGCGGCGACCTGCTCGGGGTCGATCAGCATCGGGCCGAGCAGCAGATATGCCGCGGCGACCACGGCGGCCATCAAAAGCCCCGTGGCCACGGCCAGGCCCATCCCCGCTCGCCGCGGCGCCGGCACCCGCGGCCGCTCGCGGTCCACCCCGATCCGCCATACCAGCGGCAGCACGAGAATCCATATCTTCCCCGCCGTCCAAGTCGCCTCCCCCACCGCCGTGTCCGGCCACAGCCACAGCGCCGCGAGTACCCCGATTGTCGGTACGGGCACCAGCAGCAGCAGGGCGGTCAGCGCGCGGCGGGAGGAAGGGGCCATCAGGCGAGTGTAGACGCTTGCTGTACGCCGGGCCTGCCGGCCTGAATCCCGCCCGGGCGAACGCCAGTCGCAGCCCCACCGAGTCAGGGCAAACGAATGTAGCTGCGAAACAGGGTGGCATGGTCAACGGCTTCCGCAGGTGTCCGCAGCCGCCGGTGCAGCCAGCCGGCTCGACCGCTCGAGGCGCTCGCCCTGCCATTGCAGGGCGGAGCAGTGGCGGTCCGATGAAGGTGGGGCGGGCATCAGCCGCGTCTCACCGTGCGGGCCGCCGCGATGAAGATGAGGGCCACCCCCCGCATTTCCCAGCCTTGCTGCCGCGTTCACCGCCGGTAGCGCTGCGATGGAGCCACCGTGATGAAGCCTGCAACCGAGCGACGACGTCATCCCCGCCTTGCCGTCACCCATCCGGTGAAGGTGCAGTGCCGCATGACCGGGCGTTACTACGTGGCGGCCACGTGCGACCTGTCCGCCTCCGGTGCGCTGCTCGCCGTGGACCATCCCTCGCGGCTGGTTGTGGGCCAGCGGGTTCGCATTGCGGTGGTGCCGGATCGCCGACAGGCGCTGATTCAGAGTGAAGACCTCGCCGAGGCCGTGGTCGTGCGCAGCCATGCCGCTGGAAGGGGGCAGCACGTGGCGGTGCAGTTCGACCGCATCCAGCAGATCGAGCACACCGCGGCCCCGCGACAGGCGGCGTGATGCTCCGATGGCGTGGATCGACCCCTCGCAAAGGGGGGCATGCTGCTGCGGCCCGCCTCGCCGCAACGGTGAAGTCGGCATCCCGATTGGCCGATGACACGATGTGTTCCCCGGCCGCGCCCCCGTGTGAACAAGAAGGCGGGGCAGATTGTCGCGGCGGCGGGGTGGTTCTGCCTGAAGATGAGGCAAGGACCGGCATATCCAGGTTATCGGGTGTGAAACGCCGCCCTAAGGCATTGGCGCAGCGGACTTAAGACACCTCACGGGGAAAGACGATCATTCCTTACAGGCATGGGGGCCGCTGCGCAGTGCTCGCGTGCCTGCCCGCTTCAAGTGGAAGCAGGAAAAAAGCGCCCCCGTGGATAATGCGCCGTGTGCGCCGATGACTGAACCCGCCCCACCCGCGGCCCGCCACGCCGATCGAGGACCCCACCATGGGACAGATCACCAGCAACACCGGCCTCATCAGCGGCCTGCCCATCCAGCAGATCATTGATGATCTCATGCGGGTCGAAGCGCGGCCGATGCAGCTTGTGCAGGAGCGAAACGAGACGCTCAACGAGCAGCAGGAAGCGTTTCAGCGGATGAACACGAACATCCTGTCGCTCAAGAGCAACGCCACCGACCTCCTCCAGCCCCGCACGTTCAACCCCACCAGCGCCAGCAGCAGCAATTCCGAGGTGCTCGATGTCAGCAGCACCGCCTCAGCCAATCCCGGCAACTACAGCTTCTCCGTCAAGCAGCTTGCCAGCAGCCAGCAGATGCTCACCCGGGGCTTCAGTGACATCAATGAGACGCCCGTCGGCAGCGGCACGCTCAGCTTCGGCTTCGGCGATACCGGCCTCACCCCTTCCATCAAGCTCGATGAGCTAAACGGTGGAGATGGTGTCGACCGCGGCAGGATCAGCATCACCGACCGCAGCGGGGCAAGCTCGCAGGTTGACCTGTCTACCGCCATGACACTCGATGATGTGGTCAGCGCGATCAATGGGGCCGATAACGTCAGTGTTCACGCCCGCATCGAGGATCAGGGACTGGTCATCGAGGACCAGAGTGGCGGAAGCAGTTCGAACCTCATCATCCGCAACGCCGGTGGTGGCAGCACGGCGACGAGCCTCGGGATCGCCGCCAACGTCGAAGAGGACGCCATCGAGGGCGAGAGGCTGCACATGCTCGGCGGCGGCACAAAGCTGTCGCAGCTCAACGATGGCCTCGGCGTCGAACGCCGCAGTGAAGGTCATAACGACTTCGAGATACTGCTCGGCAACGGTGACAGCCTCCGTGTCGATGTCGGTGATGCCAAGACGATCGGCGATGTGCTCGATCGCATCAACAATCACGATGCCAACGAGGGCAAGGTCAAGGCTTCGGTCAGTGAGGATGGCGCCCGCCTTGTGCTCGAGGATACCACCGGCGGCGGTGACCCGATCCAGGTCCGGGCACTGAACAACTCCAACGCTGCGCGTGACCTCGGCATCCTCGGCGTGGGTGAGGATGGCGCAGGCGTGTTCGAGGGTGAACGTGTGCTTTCGGCCATGGATGGCCGGCTGCTGTCGCGGCTCAATGGTGGGCAGGGGCTCAGCTTTCTCAGCGATGGGATGAGCCTGGCCACGCAGCTTTCGAGCCTCAACGGCGGCGATGGCGTGGGCATCACCGAGGATTCATCCCAATCCGATATCAAGATCACCACCCGCAACGGGGAGAACCACGAGGTCAACCTCGATGGCGTCCGCAGCATCGGCGACCTTGCAAGCGCCGTCGAGACCGCGACCAAGGGTGATGTCACCGTCGATGTCGAGGGTGACCAACTGCGCGTGCGCGACCGTACCTCCGGTGGCGGGTCGTTCTCGTTCACCGATGCCGATGGCTCGACGGCGGCAAGCGACCTCGGCCTGGCCTTTTCCACCAGTGAGAACAATCACCTCGGTGAGGCGCTCGACCCGGCGGGTGGAAGCACCATCCGCATCACGAACCGTGCCGGTGAATCGACCGAGGTCGACCTCGCCGGCGTGGCGACCACGTCCGAGCTGATCCAGCGCATCAATGACAGCGGGGCCGGTGTCACCGCGTCGGTCAACAAGGCCGGTCACGGCCTGAGCATCACGGACCAGAGCGGCGGCTCGGGTCATGCGTTGCAGATCGAGGATGTCGAGGGCACCGCCGCCGCCGAGTTGAACCTCGCTTCGAGCACCGATGGCTCGACGCTCGACTCGGGCAACCTCAACCGCCAGGCCATCGGCCGCGCAACCACGCTCGCATCGCTCAACGGTGGGGATGGGGTCGACCGCGGTGAGTTCCGGATCACCGATTCCGGCGGCAACAGCGCCACGGTGCAGGTGCCAAGCGCCTCGGACTACACGGTGGGTGACCTCGTCGACCTGATCAACACCCGCGGCCTCGATGTGCGGGCCCGGGTCAATGATGAAGGCGATGGCATCCTCGTCGAGGACCACGGCCTCGGCGCTTCGCCCATCCGCATCGAGGAAGTCGGCGGCTCCACCGCACGCGACCTCGGCCTGCGCGGCGAAGCGGAAGGGGCCGGGGAGCACCTCAACGGAAGCTTCACCCGCACCATCAACGTCGGCACCGATACCATCGACCAGACCACCCGCCTCAGCGCACTCCACGGTGGCGATGGGGTCAGCACGAAACAGGACAGTGATGATGTCCGCATCACCGCGCGGGATGGTGAAACCTACGAGATCAACCTCGACAACGTCCAGACCATCGGACAGTTCATGGACCGGGTGCATACGGCCACCGATGGGCAGGTCACCGCCAAGGTCAACGATGATGGCACCGGCCTGGTGCTGACCGACCATACCGGCGCCGAAGGGGCGCTGTCGGTGCAGTCGATCAATGGCAGCGAGGCGGCGGAAGGGCTCGGCATCGCCTCGGCCGGCAGCGGTGACACCCTCGCCGGTGAAGACCTGACCGAGCAGGTCACGCTCCGCGAACTCGCCCAGCAGATCAATGATTCCGGCCTCGGTGTGCGGGCATCGATCATCAATGTCGGCTCTGGCGATTCACCCTACCGCCTGTCCATCCAGGGCCAGAACACCGGTGAGCGAAACGGCTTCATCTTCGATGATGGCGGCCTCGGCCTCGATGCCGAGACGATGAGCCGGGCGCGCAATGCCGTGGTCTTCTACGGTTCGCCCGATTCACCGAACGCCGTGCCCATCACCAGCAGTTCCAACAGCATCCGCGATGCCATCCCCGGGACCACGCTCGACCTGAAATCGGCGAGCAGTGAGCCGGTGAACGTGACCATCGAGCGCGATCATGACAAGGTCGTCGAGGAGATTTCCGGGTTCGTGGAGTCGTTCAACAAGGTGTTCGAAACCTTCGATGAGTACGACTACTACGACCGGGAGAACGAAGAGCGCGGCCTCCTGCTCGGTGACTCGACCATCCTGCGGGCGCGATCGAGCCTTCAGCGGCTGGTCAACCAGCGCCATACCGATGTCGAGGGGCGCTACCAGACGCTGACGCAGGTGGGCATCCGCATCGGTGAAGGTGGCAAGATCGAGCTCAATGAAGACCGCCTGCGCGAGGCGCTCGAGACCGACCGCGAAGCGGTCGTCGAGCTGTTCACCCTGCGCAAGACTGAACGGGATGAGACCACCGATGAGTTGAACGTGGTCGAGAGCGGGGCCGCCGCCGCGCTCGACTCGCTGCTCGACCGGATGACCGATTCCAACGGCCTGTTCCAGCGCCGCATCGACTCGCTCGATACACAGAAGCGCAACAACGATCGCACCGTCGAGCGCATGGAGGACCGGCTCGAGGCCAAGCGGAAGCGGATGGAGTCGCAGTTCAACTCGATGGAAAAGGTGCTCGCCGGCCTCCAGGACCAGCAGGCGGCCATCGGGCAGATGAGCCCGATGCAACTCCAGTAGCGGCCTCATCCGGTGGCGGCCGGGTCATTCCGGGGCGCACCCCCCTTGCCCCATTTTCGGGGGTGGGAGAGGGGCCGGGGGTGGGGGCGGGTCCGGACAAATCGCATGCAAGCCAGCGCCCGACCTGGCAGCGACATGCGTTCTGCCCTGGGAAAGGCGTGATTCAAGCAGTGTCATGCATCCGCGCCGGTGGCTTTGACGCCGGCCGGGTCGTGACTCAACCACGCCGCCTTCAGCGCCGATGATCCTTGCAGGAAGTCGGGGCGGCCCGATCGGCACGCCGCCGCGGGTGCAACCGCCACGGACCGCACGTTGTGAGAAAGCCATGACCGCTCATTCGACCAACCCTTACCTCCGCACGCGCATCCTGACGGCCAACGCGCAGGAACTGCGCCTCATGCTGTACGATGGGGCCATCCGGTTCATCCGCCAGGGCCAGCAGGCGCTTCAGAAGCGGGATTTCGAAGGCAGTTACAACGGCTTCGCCCGTGCCAAGCGCATCGTGCTCGAGCTTTCCACCAGCCTCAACCACGAGATCGATCCGCAACTCTGCGACAAGCTTCACGCCCTGTACAACTACATCTACCGGCTCCTCGTGGAGACCAGCCTCCAGCGCAATGCCGCCATCGCCGATGAGGCGGTCAGCCTGCTCGAGTACGAGCGGCAGACGTGGCAGATGATGATGGAGCAGGGCGGCACCCCGCGTCCGCCCCATGAGGTGCCTGCCAGCGCCACTGACCCCACCGCCCCGGCCCCCCCGGCCCCCCCGGACCCCCCGGTCGACCC
The DNA here is from genome assembly GCA_003552605.1 of Phycisphaeraceae bacterium. Taxonomy (GTDB): domain Bacteria; phylum Planctomycetota; class Phycisphaerae; order Phycisphaerales; family Phycisphaeraceae; genus B1Sed10-187. Next base: position 23 of record PUNN01000486.1, on the reverse strand, counting down.
CGGCCGCCCCCGCAACACCCCCG
>PUNN01000339.1 GCA_003552605.1 Phycisphaeraceae bacterium | reverse complement strand
GCCACCGGCCGGTCGGGCTCCATGTAAACCAGCAGGCTCAGCAGCTTCGGCACGCGCACGGCCAAGTCAAGGCGCTGCTCGCGGTCGTTGGGGATGCCGAAAAGGGCATAGTCGCTGCCGCCATCGGTGTCGGTTTCGTAGTGGCCTTCAAGGGCAGCGAGCTTGGCCGGCTGCTCCTTCGCCACCACGAGCGCGGACGAATGGCCGCTGATGGGCGCTGCCACTACCCCGATCGTGCCCGTGACCAAGGCGATGCAGAACGAGCGCTTGGCAAACAGCAGATGCCGGTTGCGCAGCGCGTACCAGGCACAGATGCTCATGACGAAGAAGCTGCCCAGAATCAGCGCCCCGATCCAGACGTGGATGATGCGATCCACGCTCGATGGGTTGAACACCATCTCCCAGAAGTTGACGATCTCGGCGCGCATCACCGGCTCACCGTCGACGTACCATGGCTCCCCGTCCCGCACAACCTGCCGTACTTCGCTGCCGGCCGGTGTCTGCTGCCAACTGTTGGCCACCACGATCCAGATCGAACTGAAGATGGCGCCAAGGCACACCATCCACGTCGAGAAATAGTGAACCCTTGGGCTGACCCGGTTCCAACCGAACACGAGCACGGCGAGAAACCCGCTCTCGAGAAAGAAAGCGAAGATGCCCTCGGCGGCGAGGGCTGAGCCGAACACATCACCTACAAATCGCGAGTAGGTGGCCCAGTTGGTGCCGAACTCGAACTCGAGCACGATCCCACTGGCCACGCCCATGGCGAAGCTGACGGCGAAGAGGATGACCCAGAACTTGGTCAGGTTCAGCCAGAACGGATCGCGCTTCCATATCCAGATCGTCTCGAAGATCACGATCAGCACCGCCAGGCCGATCGTCAGCGGCGGGAACAGATAATGAAACATCACCGTGAAGGCGAACTGGATGCGTGATAGCAGGACGACGTCAAGTTCCATGCGGATACTGCCTTCGACTCACAAGCCTTGGATAGCGCGGATAAAAGTACCGCCACGTCTTCATATCTGCAAGCGATGGGATGCTGCGCAACACCCGAGGCGACGGTCGTGCCTTGCACTGGCCGAAAGACCGATGACAAGGACAGAATAGCAGTTTCCTGGCAAGCCATTGAACAGGGATGCCGGTGTTGCACCTGCTCCCCCCCGCCCCTCGTAGCCGTGACACATTTCGCACCAGATATCTGCGAATAATTCGGCGGCCCTGCCGGTTGAGTGAGAGTGCCCCCCCTTGTGATAGGGCGCCCATCGCAAGAGGAACGGCTTGACATCACCCCCCATTACTGCACAAGAGACCGCCATGACTTCCAAGCCCTTGCCTGCCTCTCTCGCCCTGTTCGCTGTCGCCCTGCTCGCCGCCGGCGGTTATGCCCTGAATGCCACCGCCTCGGATGACAGCCGCTCACACGCCTGCGGCGCGCTCATCTCCGCCGAAGCCGATGGGCAGAAGGTTTCACCGTGCGGAGCACTTGCTCCATCTCGCAGCGATACCGAGCCGGTCGCGGCCAACGCCAACGAGGACTGCTGTGCAGCCAGAGACGAATGCGATCGCGACAATAAGGTTGATTGTGAAAAGAAAGCCGAGTGCGACAAAAAAGTGGAGTGCGACAAAGCCGTCCGTGACACCGTCGCCATCAGTGTCGACGCCGAGGAGAAGAAGGCCGACAAGGATGAGGACAAGGATCGCGCGATCACTTCGCCGAAACTCATCTCTGGGATGTTCCATTCCGACTACTGTGGCGCCTGCAAAGCCATGGAACCCCTTATCAAGGAGGCTGCGGAGAAGCTGACTGACAAGCCGGTTCTCTTCGTCACGCTCGATTTGACCGATGACAAGACGAAAAAACAGGCCGAACTGCTCGCCGGCGCCCTTGGCCTCGACAAGGTGTGGAGCGAAAATCACACCCGCACCGGTTTCATGAAGCTCGTCAACGCCGAGACAGGTGAGGACCTCGAGACCATCACCGTCCGCCACGAGACCGAGGACATCGTCGAGACGGCGACCACCGCCCTCGAGGCAACTGAAGCCGAAGTTGAAGCTGCCGCGGAGGACGTCGAAGACAAGCCCACCGGCTGAAAAAACTTCCGACAACCGACACCGCAGCAGCAACGAGAACCCCACAGCCCCGCCCCCCCGCCGGGGTCTTTTTCATGCAATTCGCAAGGACGAACCCACCGCCGAGGGACACGTGCATGAACAGTCGCCGCGCCCGGGCCGAACGGGTGCTTGCCACCGGTACCCAAGGGGGAGTCAAACTGCAGGAACGCCCCATCAGGGTTTGCCCACCTCGATCCTGGACCATGCTCTCGGGCCAGTGCCCATGACCTGCTTGAACACGCGATGAAACTGGGCATAGCTGCCGAAGCCCGCCGCGAGTGCTGTGGAAAGCATGTCCCGACGGGGGTCGGCATCGGTCAGTTCCAGGAACCGCTCAATCCGTTGTCGGTTGCGGTAGGCGGTGATGCTCAACCCTGTCTGCTCGCTGAACAGGTGGCTGAGTCGCGATGGACTCAGGCCGACCGCCGCGGCGAGTTGCTCGAGCGTTTGGCCGCGCTGGGGTTGATCCTGCAGCCGTCGGGCCGCCTCGGCGATGGCCGGATGCACACGCGGCAGCGGCGGAGGGGCAGCCGCATCCTGAAACGCCGTCCACGCCGCGAGCAGCAGATGGTTGAGGATCACGTTGCATAGGGCCGCATCGTCACGTCCACGCGCAGCAACGACATCGCGACACAGCGCCACAAGACGATCACAGGCGCGGCGGTCGACCTGGCGGTTGAACGTACCGGCCGGGCTCTGCTGCGCAAGCTCGGGTTGGCCCGCATTCTGCGCGCAGCGCTGCGCCAGCCGGGGTCGAAACACGCCGATCCACATCTCGAACTCCCGTCCCTCACGCAACAGCAGGTGGTCCTGGGCAGGGAACAGCCACAGCATCGACCCGCGTTGCAACAGGTGCCGCCGGCCATCGACGAGGTACGCGGCCTCACCGGCGACCACCAGATTCACCTCCAGTTCTTCATGCCGGTGCGAGGCATGCCGCCGCGCCGATGGCCGGTAGTGCCAGACGGTGCCCTCATGGCCCTCGGGGATGTTGAGACGCTGCTTCATGGGCAGCACCAAATGATAACAATCCAGCCGGAAATGAGAAGATCGTTGCGATTCCTCCGGTTACCTTCCAGCCGGATTTGAGCAGTCGTGGTGCTGCCCCCGTGACGGCGGCGGCGCTGGCCGCCCACGAATCAACCCGATCATCCCACCCCTGAGGAGAGCCCACATTGAGCGTGAGTCCCCTGACCGACACCCAGCTTCACCAATATCGCACTGAAGGTTACGTCCACCTCGGGCTGGTCATGGATGAGGCCACCCTCGAGGCGATCCGCGAAGAGGAACAAGGCTTCCGCAATCGCAAACTTCGAGCGGACCCCGCGCTCGCCAACCAGACCGTTTTTGCCTCTCAGGTCTGCCACTATGCCCCGGCGGTACGCAACTTCTGCACACATGGGCCACACCTGTCGGTGGTCAAGCAGCTTGTCGGGGCCGATGTGGCGCTGTGGTTCAACCAGTTCGTGACCAAGAACCCCGATGCCGATACCGGCCGCAGCGAGTTCCCATGGCATCAGGACAACGGCTATGTGGCCATCGATCCACCAACCAACGTCACGGTGTGGATCGCGCTCGATGATGTCGATGAAAACAACGGTTGTGTCTACGTGCTGCCCCGCAGCCACGAAAAGGGCCTGCTCGATCACCGGCGCAAGAGTGAAGACAACTGGCACCTGACCGTGCCCGTGGAGGGTGAGGGTGTGCCGGCGGTGCTCAAGGCGGGGGAAGCGGTGGCCTTCACCGGGCTGACCCTGCACCGATCCAAGCTCAACCACACCGATCGGCCGCGGCGGGCCTTCTTCATCGAGTACGCCGAGGCCGGCGCACGCTACGGCCGAACTGATGAGGCGTGGCAGCCCGTGGTCGACAGCCCCAACACATGGGTGGTGGCCGGGGCCGCACCCTTGCCGGAGGACTTCTGAGCAGCCCCCCGCCCCGCCGACGGGGCACCGTTGCCCACCTGTTGATATGGCGATGAGCGAATCATGACGACAACTGATCAACTGACGCAGTGGTTTGGCCCCAACCGCATCACCGACCGGCACGATCGGATCGAGCGGTTCTGGTCGGGGACGGGGCGGTACCTGGTGTCGATCACCACCACGGCTCACGGCTACCGCCAGCTTCGTGACCCGAGCGACCTGCCCGAGCGTGCGGTGGCCAACCTCCGGGCGCAGGCCGCGGTGCCCGGGATCAACCCGCCAAGCTTTTTCCCTGACTTCGGCACCATCAGCCTGCCCCGCTACTTCGACGGCACGGTGCACTGGCCTGCCGAGACCTGCCCCTACATCGATCCGGTCACAACCGACATTGATCAGGCCCTCGCCCTCTCCCGCCGCCCCGCGGACGATCCGGCCATGGATGCGTCCCGCGCAATCGCGCTTTACCAGACGGTGTGTGCTCAACTCGGCACGGACCGGCTGTCACTGCGCTCCATCGACATGCAGGGCCCACTCAACACCGCGGCGATGGTGCTCGAGCAGCAGGAGTTGATGATGGCCATGCTCGAGCAGCCGGCAAAGGTCCATGCCCTGCTCGAACGGACCACGGATCTGCTGATCGAGGTCGTTTCCTACCTGCGCCGGGAAAGCGGGGACCGCCTGTGCGGCAACATCTGGCCCTACACGTGCCTGCCCATCGAGCGCGGTCTGTCATTGACCGAGGACTTCATGCCACTGCTCTCGGCCGAGCAGTACAGGCAATTTGCGCTGGTTTATCTGCGGCGGCTTTCGAGCGCGTACGGATCATTGCTGATCCATTGCTGCGGCGACTGGGGCCGCCACGCCGCGACACTCGCCGAGACCGGGATCAATGTGGCGGGCGTCGAGTTTCACTATCCCTTTACCCGGATCGAGCAACTCGCGCCGCTGGCCGAGCGCGGCACCGTTTTCATTCCCTACATCGCGGTAGAACGACAGACCGAGTTTGACTCCCTCACCGCCTACTACCACTACCTGCTGGACCACCACGGCGATCGTTGCCGGTTCTGGTTCGCCTTCCCCGACGACACTCCCGAAGCGCGGACTTTCATCCAGAAGATGGGGGAGTATGATGGTTGAGGTCCCAACCCCCCACAAGGAGCCAACACCGATGAGTACACTGGAGCCACTGGGCACGGCCATCGAGCAGGGAGACCGAGCAGAGGCCGAACAACTCACCGAGCAGGCCATCGAGGCCGGCACCGATCCGCAGCAGGTTCTTGATGCGCTGGTCGGGGCGATGGACGAGGTGGGCCGCCGCTTTCAGGAAAACGAGATATTCGTGCCCGAGATGCTCATTGCCAGCCGGGCAATGAAGCAGTGCCTTTCCCGGCTCGAACCGCTGCTGGTCGAGCGGGGCATCACCCCCGCCTTCACCGCCATCATCGGCACCGTGCAGGGTGACCTGCACGACATCGGCAAGAACCTGGTAGCCATGATGTGGCGAGGGGCAAACTTCAACGTGGTGGACCTCGGGACCAACGTGGCCCCGGATCAGTTCGTTTCCGCAGCACGCGAGCACAACGCCAACGTGGTCGGTCTCAGCGCCCTGCTGACCACCACGATGCCGGCGATGAAGCAGACCGTCGAGGCGCTGAAGGCCGACAGCAACTGCAATGCATGCGTGGTGGTCGGCGGAGCGCCGGTGACCGAGGCCTTCGCCCGCGACATCGGTGCTGATGGCTTCGCCCCGGACGCCGGCGCGGCGGTGCAGCTTGTCCGCAAACTCGTCGAGGCCGCATAATGGCCTTCACATCGCTCGCCCTCGACCAGACCGCCGACCTCGGCTTCGGTGTGGCCGCTCTCCCGGTGACCACGCGGCGGGGCCTGGTGATCGGCGGGGGATGCGTCTATCCCGAACTCAACTTCACGCTCGGGGATGTGGCCGTGGATGAGGCCACAATGCCCGAGGTACGCCGGCAGTACCGGCAGATGATCGATGATGCGCTGCGCCGGGCGGTGGCGCTGGAGGTGCCGGGGTTGGTGGTCGAGTTCGAGACGCTCCCGCCGATGACGCAGACGCCGCGCTGGGGCAACGAGATCACCGCCATTCTCGCCGAGGCCCTGGAGCAAGCCCACGCCCGCCACGGGCTTGTCAGCGCGCTGCGTGTGACGCCCAACGACACCCGGGAGTTTGAACGCCCCGCGCGCATGCGCCACGGCCCGATGTGGGAGGCGATGCTCGAGGCCTTCGATGGCGCTGCGGCAAACGGGGGCGAACTGCTCAGCATCGAGTCCGTTGGAGGCAAGGAGGTCCACGATGATGCCCTCATGGCCGGCGACCTGCCTGCGGCCATCTTCGCCCTCTGCATCCTCGGGGTGCGGGACATGCGTTTTCTCTGGACCGAGGTATCGCAGGTGGCCGCCTCCCGCGGCGTGATCGCCGCCGGTGACACCGCCTGTGGCTTTGCCAACACGGCCATGGTGCTGGCCGAGCAGGGTCTGGTGCCGCGAAGCTTCGCCGCCGTAATCCGGGCCGTCTCGGCCGTGCGCTCACTGGTGGCATACGAGTGCGGGGCCGTGGGGCCGGGCAAGGATTGCGGCTATGAGAACGCCTTTCTCAAGGCCATCACCGGCATGCCCATGGCCGGCGAGGGCAAGACCGCGGCATGTGCGCATGCAAGCCCGCTGGGCAATATTGCGGCGGCGACGTGCGACCTATGGAGCAACGAATCGGTACAGAACGTGAAGTTGCTTGGTGGCATGGCCCCCACCTGCTGCCTCGAGCAGTTGATCTACGATTGTCGCCTGATGAACCGGGCGCTTCAGGCGGGCCCCCAGGGTGCGGCGATGCTGCGGGACTGGCTGGTCGAATCCGACAGCGGTCTCGACCCGCAGGCCTACATCCTCTGCCCGGATAACATCATCGCCATTTCGAAGGCCATCGCCGCCGCGCCCGACCACTACCGGGCCGGGGTTGCGGCTGCAACGGAAGCGATTGCACAGCTTCGCCGGGGACATGAGGCCGGCGCCGTCAGCATCCCTGAGCGGGAACAGCCATGGCTTGACCGTATGGCCCGCTCGGTCGAATCCCTGCCGCAGGATGAGCAAACCTTCGTTGTCCGGATGATGGAGGAGGTGGACACCACCCGCTTCCTCCCGGCTGAATACGGGTTGTAGGCACCAAAGGGGTTTCGTGGCCCCCTTGGCAGTGAGGGATTGACGGGCTTGCCTGGCGGTCTCCCCGGCGTTCGTGGTGACCACTGATGCATGAGCCAGCCCAACCGTAGCTACCGTGGCGCCGGGGCGAGAGGTGGTAGGCCGGTCAGGTTGAGCACGCCTCCGTTTTGCTGCCCCCATCGCCTTGTTGCCATCAACCCAACTGGGGTTCTACCATCTGTGCCATCTTGACCGTG
>PUNN01000122.1 GCA_003552605.1 Phycisphaeraceae bacterium | reverse complement strand
TGGAAGGCGAAGAAGCGTTCATCACCGAACAGATGCTGGCCCAGGAATGTGCAGTAGGCTTTGCACTCGCCCTTGGTGTCGGTGTTGATCGCGAGTTCGCCGGTCTCGGGGTAGAGGATGAGGACGTCGAACTTCTCGGGTCGGTAGAAGACGCTGGCCGACTCGCCGTCCCTCGCGATCGTTCCCTCTCGCCTGATCCGCTGGCCGTGTCGGATGAGAAACCAGATGCCATCTTCGCGGACGAACGGAAACACGCGTGCACCACGGCCCTTCTTCTTGAACTCGTACCATGTGTCGAGGTCTTCCTCGAGCCCTTGAAGCAGCTCGTCGGACAGGAAGGGCACATCCAGGTGATCGACGGCAAGCGCGAAGTACGATGTGAACTTCTTGGGCTTGGAACGGTACTGTTCGGCATGGACACGCTCGAGGATGCTGGGAGCCGCGAGCCAGGCGAGCAACGTCAGGTCCTCGGGGGAAGGATCACCGCTCCCGAGGTCGATGCCCGCCTCCTGGCACTCCTCGAGGATGCGGTCGTAACAGTCCGCATTCGCGAGGTTGTCCACGAAGTAAAGCGCATCGAGCAGCCGGTCGGGCGTGTCGGCCCCGGGAGAGATGAGGATGTGGGCCAGCTTGTTGTAGTCGAACCGGAGGGGATCGCGGGTCCAGCGCATGCCGCGGCGCTCGAGAAACCGCTGGAAGTCGGTATTGGACTCGAAGAACCGCACCAGCAGTTGGAAGTCGATCCTCCTGAGAATCGCGGCATTGGTGAAACGCTTGAGTTGGAAGCTCTGGGGCATAATCGAATGGTTCCTTATATGTAAACGCAACACTTAACACCACCGGGCAAAAAAACTTAGCTATCCGAAGAGTGATGCAGGAGGCTGCTTCTCCAGGATCAATCCCAACGCCAGCAGGCGGATTTGCATCGCCTGGCCCGAGACCTTGAAGACAGTCGCCATGCGATGCGCCACTTCGACGGTGGGGTACTCATCCTCCCTCGCCCCGAACCGCGCACGACGGTTCGCCCACTCGCCTGTGGCAACGTATGGCTCCGGACAGCCGTGAACCTCGGCCCATGACCGCCGTATGAGTGGCTCGGGCATCAGGAGGTGACTGGCAAAGGCATCTGCCTGCCATTCGATCCTCGGTTTGCCTGACCGGGGCTGATCGCGACAGACCACCGATGGAGCCTCCTCATCGGTGAAGAGCCCAGCCTTGCCAGCAGCGATGAACTGGTGGCGATGCAGCGCCCAATGGCCCACCTCGTGGGCCACGGTGAAACGGTAACGACCTTCCTGGCCCGGGCATTCATCCGGGTCAAGCGACTCATCGATCACAACCGCCCCGTCTTCGACCCAAATCGCTCCCAGGATGTCGGATTGGCCGAAGCGTTCACGCAGATCGGCGAACGCCAAGGACAGGCCCAGTTGACACTCGAGAATCTCCTCCGCGGGCACCGGTGGCGCGACGGGGTGCTCGAAGCGGACGCAGTATGCTGTCAGCAACTCGTTGGCCGCACGTTCGATGTGGACTTCAGACAAATACTCAACGTCCATTCACTGACCCTTGCGGCGATGAAGCCAAGTTGTGATCTTTCGGAGTTCCGCCTCGGATATCTTAACATCCCGGGCCGTCCGCAGGAAATCCGCCATGGCTTCAGGCAGCACTTTGATGATCTCCTGGAGGTCCGGATCGGTCTTGTCGGCCAGCGCCAGCAGTTCGTCGGGGTTCACATCAAGCAGTTCAGCCATCTTCTTGATGCGCTCAGGAGCCGGCGGGTCGAAGTCCCCTGTCTCCATCCTGCTCAAGAACGTTGCGCTGACGCCAATAGCTTGCGCAAACTTGCGAAGCGAGTAGTTGGGATCGCTGCGCTTTTTCGCCTCCCGGAGCTGGCGTATTTTGCGGCCGAATTCCGGGTTGCCAGTCATACGAGGCTCCCGTGCCATGGACCCTGGGCCCAAGGTCGATGTGGGCTGAAATGCCAAAGCGATGGATGGGCACTGTCGGAAAAGCCGCCAAGGGCACCCCACATCCCTCTACTGCGTAAAGCATCTCCGCATGAAGGCCAGCCCCCACCCCGACGCCCCATCTCTCTTCTTCGCGACTTCGCGTGAGACATCCGCATCCGACTGACCGCATCACATCCCCGCGGCCGCCGGAGGTCAAGGCTCATCCACTTCCGGCATACGCGGCGGCGGGCCAATTTCAATGCTTGACTGATGCTCCATGTGCCGCCGGACTTGATCGAGCCGTTCGCGATACGCATGGAGTTCCTCGATCGCCTGGTCCTGCCTCCGCAATTGCGCTTTGGCGCGGTCCGTGAGCTCTTGCAGTTGTTGTGCCCGTCGGTTGATTCCACGCATCCGCTCCATGAGCTCGCGCATTTGAGTGGTTTGCTCCTGCCTTTCGCGCTCGTAAATCTGTTTCTCCACGGCCGCATGAGCCTGGGCCGTTTCCAATTCCGCCTGGGCAGCCTGCCACTGCTGCCTGATCTCGGCGGCTTGCTGTTCGGCCCGTTCGCGTGCGGCCTCGGCCTCCTCCAGCGCCTCGCGCAGGGCGTCGTTCTCCGCCTTCAACGATGTCGCCTTGTGCGTTGCGCTGCAGCCGCCCAATCCCAGCATGAGCATCACCACCGCACATCCCATCACGATGCACCTGAAACGATTGTTCACGGCCTGTGCCCTCCAGTTAACCCCATGCCCTTGCCCCACTGCCCGCTCCGCACCCAAGATGACCGCAGGGTGCCACTGGGGCACGGATCGATGCCATTGACTTGATACTCAACGCATCGGTGTCCTGTCAACTCCGCGCCCCGTCGCACGTCGGGGCCGTTGGCGGTCGCCGCTGCTGTAGTACCCGCCAGGCGGCCCGCTGGCGACCCCAATCGAGTTCCGTGGCGATCGCCCGGAGCTGGCGCTCGACCAAGGGGTCGCGGCCGATGGTGACCCGGGGAAGCGTCAGCAGCGCCTCCTGGATGTCCGGGGCAAGATGCAGCAGGTTCATGATCTGGGTGATCCGCGCCCGGGTCACGTGTCCGATCTCGGCGAGTTCGGCCTGGTCACGGACGGCACCCCGCTCAAGGAGGTATTGGAAACGCAGGGCCAGGGCCATCAGTCGCGACACCCGTGGCTGCCTGCCCGCCTCCTGCGGCGGCGACGCCGCCTCGGTCACCTGCCTGCGGGCACGGCGGGCGTTGTGCTCGCGGATGAAGGAAAGAGCATGCCGGTTCGTCACGCCTTGCTCAGGCATGGGAGGCCTCCATGGCGGCGAAGGCCTGCAGCCCCGCCGGGTGGTAGGTGATGGCGATCTCATCGTTCGCCCCGTCGTACTCGATGCACTGGATGAGCAGGTGCATCACCCGAGCGCGCTCATCGGGGCGGAGCCGCTCCCACATGGGATCGAACGCCTCGAGCGCGCCGGTGAGCTCATCTTCATCGATCATGCGGTGTTCGAGCTCCACGATCTGTCGGTTCAAGTCCGTGATCTGCTTCTGAAGTTCGGTCATCTCATCCTGAAGCCGCGCCAGCTCGGCTGAGACCGCCGGCCCGCCGTGCATCACCGGGCTCGCGGTCAGCTCGTTGATGTCATGGTTGACTCGTTTGGCACGGTTCTCGCGAAGGCTGCGATGCTGCCGCAACGCCTCGATCTGGCATTCGAGCTCGCCCCGGGCACGTGTGACCACGTCGCCCAGCAGTGCCCGGTCACCGGTCGTCTCCTTGATGCGCTGGAGGACGAACTGCTCGAGCTCGCCCGCAGGCAGCGATGGATAGGGGCAGGCCGCCCACCCCTTCTTCTGGGCCGTATGGCACACGTAGTAGCGATAGCGCCGTTGCCCGCGGGTGGCGTGGTGGTGGCTCATGCCGCTGCCGCAGTGCCGACAACGCACCAGCCCCTTTAGCAGTGCCCCGTACTTGTTTCGCTGGTACTTGCCGCCGCAGTTACGGTTGCGGGCGAGTTGGCCCAGCACGCGGCCGAATACGTCCTCGTCCACGATGGCCTCGTGCTCACCGTCGTAGCATTCATCGTTGTGGACGATCTGGCCGAGGTAGAGGCGGTTGGTCAGCAGCTTCTGGAGGGTGGATTTGTCGAAGTCCTTCCCGCCGCGTGGCTTGCCCTTGCTGGTGGTGTAGACCTTGTTCCGCCAGCCCTTGGCGTCCAGCCAGTTGATGGTTGCCTGGATCGAGGCCAGCTCGAGGTACTTGCTGTAGATGCCCCGAACCTGCTCGGCCTCCTCCTCGTTGACCACCAGGCGCGTCCCGCGGTTGTCGCGGATGGGGTCGTAGCCCAGAACCGGCGCGCCACCGGTCCAACGGCCCTTGCGCCGCGCCATGGCGATCTTGTCACGGGTGCGCTCGGAGATGATCTCCCGCTCGAACTGGGCGAAGCTCAGCAGGATGTTCAGCGTCAACCGCCCCATCGAGGTGCTGGTGTTGAACTGCTGCGTGACGCTGACCAGGGAGACATTGCATCGCTCCAGCGCCTCCATGATCCGGGCGAAGTCCAGCAGCGAGCGGCTGAGCCGGTCGATCTTGTAGACCAGGATGACATCGATCGTGCCGGCCTCGACGTCGGCCATAAGCCGCTGGAAGGCGGGCCGCTCGATGGTTCCCCCGGAGAAGCCACCATCATCGTATCGCTGCTCGAGGCAGACCCAGCCTTCGTGCTTCTGGCTGGCGATGTAGTTCTCGGCAGATGTGCGCTGGGCATCGAGCGAGTTGAAATCGAGCTCGAGGTTCTCATCGGTGCTCTTGCGGGTGTAGATGGCGCACCGCACCACTGGCTTCTGCCTGGAATCAGCCTGCTTCATCGGGGCTCCTCGGGCTTGACGGCGTTCAACATCGCCTTCTTGAAGAAGTGGTACCCGTTCCAGTGGCTGCCGGTGATGGCGTGGGCGACACCGGAGAGGCTCTGGTAGATATCGCCATCGTACTCAAAGCCCTGGGGCAGGACGGTGACGGTGTAGAGCCGGCCCTTGAACGGCCGGGTCAGCACCGTGTAGGCGATGGGGAGGCGCTGGTCCGGCTTCAGGTCCGTCGCCACCACCTGCCGCGGCCCGGCCGCTTCCGGGGCCGCGGGCGGGGCCGGGTCGCGTGGCGGGATGACCCGCAGATCGGCATCATTGGCCATCGCCAGGGCCCGCTCGCGGAGCCGCGTGGCCCGTGCCGCCATGTCGCCCTCGGCCAGGGCCTGCATCCGCCAGGCGCAGCGGCGGAGCAGCCACAGCCGGTTGCCCGACCGGGCCTCATCGCCGTAGAGCTCGCGGTAGCGCTGCCGGAGCTGCCTCGGCGTCATTTTCTGCAGCAACGCCAGCTCCCTTCTGATGGTGTGGTCGCTCATCGTGCGTCCTCGTCGTTCTCGGCCCCGCTAACCACAACTTCCGGGGGCGGGGCGGCGTTCGAGACACACTGAGCGGCCTTTTCGCCAGGAAAGCAAGCGGGATTCGGGGAAGTGCGACGAGATTCTTCAGCCCTCGAACCTGCACGATCATGCATGCGGCAAAGCCCATGGGATAGGATCGCGACGATCTCCCGCCGGCGATCCACTGGCGTCATCCTGGCGTGACGAAGTCGGTTGTGACGTGGCACGGCGGCTCCTTCCGCAGTTAAACAAGGTGGCCCTCCACCTTTGTCTTTTTGCAGAAGGGGTGGAAATTTTGCGTGGGATCGGCAGGGAGGCCACGTTTTTCAGCGGCGGCGTTGCCGCTCAGTCAGCGTGAGCACTGGCTTCCGTGTTGTGGACCGATTTCGTGTCTGCTAATATCAGTTGCTGTTTGCCAGTTGCGAAGACCTTGCCGATCAGCTGTCCTCAAGCGGCCCTGCGCGGCGGGTAATGGTCTTCGTGGTTGAGGGTCGATGAGGAACCCCTGGTGCGCATCTAATGCAGCGGACCGCACGAATCCGGACGTTGTGGCTTATGCCTCACGACGGCAGATGCTGGTAATGGCTGCCCCCTCATCTTTCCCTCGAGTGTTGATCATTGCGCGGTGTTTTTGCGGTTCTTGCCGCAACTCCGTCGCACTTTCGATGGAGCCCCCGAGCCATGAACATCCTGATGGTCGTCCATGGATACCCGCCGCGCTTCAACGCCGGCTCGGAGGTCTACACGCAGGCGCTCACACAAACGCTTGCTGACAGGCATCAAGTTCTGGTCTTCTGCAGGCAGGAAGATCCATTCCTGCCTGCTTACGGCACGACACGCGAAAGCGACATCGACGATGCGCGCGTGCCTTTGGTGATCGTCAACCTGCCTCGCTTTCGCGACTGCTATCGTCACCCGCAGATCGACGCACAGTTCGAGAAACTCGTTCGGGAGTTTCGTCCCGACGTCGTGCATGTTCAGCACCTCAACCACCTTTCGACATCGCTGCTAGCTGTGCCCGTTCAGTTGGGTGTTCCTATTATCTACACGCTTCACGACTTCTGGCTTATGTGCCCGCGTGGACAGTTCATCCAGATGTTCCCTGAGGACAATGAGGATGTGTACGCGCTTTGTGACGGCCAGGATCACGTGAAATGCGCCCGTCATTGCTATCGACGTTACTACTCTGGGGCACCCGGAGAAGTGGCACGGGACGAGTCCCATTGGACGGACTGGGTCCAGCGAAGGATGGAACACGTTCGAGAGATGCTGCGGCACGTCGACCGTTACATTGCTCCTTCGCGCCATCTGCTGGCCAGATACCGCGACGAGTTCGGCTTGCCCGCTGATCGTCTTACCTTCCTCGACTATGGCTTCAATCTGGATCGATTACGACACCGACGCCGAACGCCGGATGGCAAGTTTGTCTTCGGCTACATCGGTACTCATATCCCTGCCAAGGGAATTCACCACCTGATCGAAGCTTTTGCACGTGTGCAAGGCGACTGCCACCTGAAGATTTGGGGACGTCACACACTGGAGAACACGAAGCCACTCAAGTTGCGATGTGAGAGGTTGCTCCCCGAGGTCAGTCGGCGGATCATGTGGTGTGATGAATACCGCAACACGGACATCGTTCATGATGTTTTCAACCAAGTGGATGCGATCGTTGTGCCATCCATCTGGCTGGAGAACTCGCCGCTGGTGATTCACGAGGCTCAGCAGGCGCGCGTACCTGTCATCACTGCCGACGCCGGCGGTATGGCGGAGTATGTCAAACATGAGGTCAATGGCCTCTTGTTTGAGCACCGCAACCCGACTGCGCTTGCGAAGCAAATGCAGCGGTTTGTTGATCAACCTGAATGGGCAGCCACTCTGGGCACTCGTGGTTACTACTACTCGAAGGACGGTGATGTGCCTTCGATGAAGAGCCATGTGGCTGCGATCGAGTCCATTTACAATGAGCTCCTGACGGGTCAGCGCTCTTCATGCGCGGGCGTCAGGGTACAGGAGGATTGAAAGATGACCAACACGCCGTGGCGGATTACTTTCGATACGAACCCCGATGACTGCAACCTCGCCTGCATCATGTGCGAGGAC
>PUNN01000370.1 GCA_003552605.1 Phycisphaeraceae bacterium | reverse complement strand
GAGTGAAGCGCCCTCGGAGATGAGACCATGGCCGCCGCACTGATCGGCCGAAAAATCGGCATGACCCGCTACTACGATGACCAGGGGCGCAATGTGCCCGTGACCATTGTGCAGGCTGGCCCCTGTTACGTCAGCCAGGTGAAAAGCGCCTCGGGGCCGGACGGCTACTCGGCGGTGCAGATCGCCTTCGAGGACGTCAAGGCCCGCAACACGACCATCCCGCTGATCGGCCACGACATGAAGGCCGGGGTCAGCCCCAAGCGGTTCCATCGCGAGTTCCGCGTGGATGAGTCGGAACTTGAGAGCTACGAGCCGGGTCAGGCCCTGACGGTCGCCGCGTTCGAAAGCATCCGGTTCGTGGATGTGACCGGCACCAGCAAGGGCAAAGGCTTCGCTGGCGTGATGCGTCGCTGGAAGTTCAAAGGCCTTCCAGCCACGCACGGCACGGAACGGAAGCACCGCTCGCCCGGTGCCATTGCCGGCCGCTCAACCGACCTCGGTGGCGGCCGGCCCAAGAAGGGCATCAAGATGCCCGGCCACATGGGTCAGGCCCGTGTGACTGAGCGCAGCATGGAAATCGTCGCGATCGACAAGGACCGGAACCTGCTGCTGATCAAGGGCCCGATCCCGGGTCCGAATCAGGGGCTGGTGATGATTCGGGAGGCCAAGAGACTGTATAAGACCAAGGCCGCGATTGCCGCCCAGGCGTCGTAAGTCCCCGGCCCGCATGGCCCTTCGCCCGTGAGGGGTTTGCGGCTGCCGACCACGGATACTGCGTTGCCACGACAGCCCGCAGCGAGCCGAGTCGTGCCCAACGGGCCTGAGCCCGGGCCGGGCGCGGCGCAAGAGACCGCTTTCCTGTTGGAAAGCCGCAGGTGAAACGATGATGGAAATTCCTGTATACAACATGGACGGCCAGCAGGTCGGCACCCACAGCGTCGATGAGCAACTGCTCGGTGGCGAGGTGCGGCCGGTGCTGCTGAAGCAGGCCTACGTCCGGCTGCACGGCAACCGCCGGCTCGGTACCGCGGCCACACGCAGCCGTGGGCAGGTCGAAGGCTCCACCCGTAAGCTCTATCGGCAGAAGGGCACTGGCAATGCCCGTCGCGGGGCGATCCGGACCAACGTGATGCGCGGCGGCGGTGTGGCGTTCGCCAAGCGGCCGCGAAGCTTCCGGCAGGACATGCCGGTCAAGATGCGGCGGCTGGCCAACCGCAATGCCCTCTTGGCCAAGGCCGTGGACAACGAGATCAAGCTCGTTGAAGGGCTCGACTTTGATAAGCCCAGCACCCGCCGCTTCGCCGCACTTCTCAAGGCCCTTGAAATCAACCGTCCCTGCCTGGTCGCCCTGGAGGATACGCGTAACAACACGGCGCTCTCGGCACGCAACGTCGATGATGCCCGCGTGATTCGCATCGACCAGGTCAACGTCTTCAACGTTCTCAACCACCGTTACCTGCTGGCCGACCGGGCGAGCTTCGAGCGTTACCTCGAACGCTGCGCCCGCGTTGCGGACGCCGGGTCTGAGGTCGCGGCCGCCACGGCCGGGGAGGTGTCCTGATGCATGCGATTGATGTGGTCAAGCGTCCGCTGGTGACCGAGAAAAACACGCAGGAATCGGAAGATCACAACCGCTACGCCTTCCATGTGGACATGCGGGCGCGAAAGCCTGAGATCAAGCAGGCGATCGAGCAGCTTTACGGTGTGAAGGTCGAGAAGGTCGCCACGCAGATCCGCAAGGGCAAGCTTCGCCGCACCCGCCAAGGATACGTGCGAACCTCGCCCTGGAAGCGTGCGATGGTGTACCTGCACGGCGATCATCGGATCGAAGTGTTCTAGCAATCCACCGCCCCGCGCGGGGCGGAATGAATGGAGTGGCATGCGATGGCCATCCGGATCTACAAGCGAACCAGTGCCGGCCGGCGAAACGCCTCGGTCAACCTCCACAGCGAGGTGACCCGGGAAAAGCCGGAGAAGTCACTGCTGCGCCCGATCGTCAAGCACGGCGGGCGGAACAACCAGGGCAAGATCACCGTGCCTTCCCGCGGCGGGGGCGTCAAGCGGCGGTACCGGATGATCGACTTCAAGCGAAACAAGTACGATGTGCCCGGTAAGGTGATCGGCATCGAGTACGATCCCAACCGCACGTGCAACATCGCGCTGATCGAGTACGCCGATGGCGAGCGGCGTTACATCCTCGCCCCCGTGGGATTGACCGATGCCATGACCGTGACCTCGACCACCGAGGCCGGTGAGCCGTCGGCAGGCAATGCGATGCCCCTTGCCAATATCCCGGCCGGGCTCAACGTGCATAACATCGAGCTTGTGCCCGGGCGCGGCGGTGCCCTGTGCCGGTCGGCGGGGACCTACGCCCGGCTGACCAACAAGGAAGGCGGTCGCGCCACGCTGGTGATGCCCTCGGGCGAAATCCGGCAGGTTTCGCTTCGCTGCCGCGCGACGATCGGGCAGGTCGGCAACACCGATCATTCGCTCGAGCGACTCGGCAAGGCCGGGCGAAACCGCCTGATGGGGCGCCGGCCGCACACCCGCGGCATGGCCAAGAACCACCACGATCACCCCCTCGGCGGGGGTGATGCCCGCAGTAAACACAACCGACCGCCGGCCTCGAAGACCGGCGTGCCCGCCAAGGGTGGCCGGACGCGCAAGCGTGGCAAGCCGTCGGACAACCTGATCATCCGCCGCCGCCGCAGCAAGCGGTACGGCCAGCTCGTGCTGTAAAGGCGCGGCGACACGGCAACGAGGTGCAGCATGCCCCGATCAATGAAAAAAGGCCCGTTCGTGGATGAGAAGCTCTACCGCAAGGTGGAGATGCTCAATCAGCAGAACCGGCGCGACCCGATCAAGACCTGGCGCCGTGCGTGCGTGATTGTGCCCGAGTTTGTCGGGCATACCTTCCTCGTCCACAACGGCAAGCAGTTTCAATCGGTGTTCGTGACCGAGGACATGGTCGGCCACAAGCTCGGCGAGTTCAGCCCGACCCGTACCTTCCGCGGACACACCACCGGCAGCAAGGCGCAGCGCGCCCGCGGGCACCTGTGAATCGCGGCGGCCGCAAGCGGAGTTGAATCATGGCATTCACCAACGTCCACCGTATGGCACGCATCAGCCCCACCAAGGTGAGGCCGGTGGCCAACCTGATCCGCGGCAAGCGCATCGATGAGGCGCTCGCCGTGCTGAGCCTGAGCAAGCAGCGCGCGGCGGTGTTTCTCAAGACCGCGCTGCTCGCGGCGCGGGCCAACGCCGATCAGAGCGAAGATGTGAACGTTCGCAACCTCATCGTGGTCGATGCCCGCGCCGACAGCGGCCCCACGATCAAGCGTTTTCAGCCCAAGGACCGTGGTCGGGCCCACCCGATCAACAAGCGGACGAGCCACATTACCGTGGCCGTTGACGAGCTCGACTGAACCGAAACGAGCGGCCGGCCTTGAACCGGCGGCCGCACGAGAGTGCAACCAATGGGACAGAAGGTCCATCCATTCGGCTTCCGCGTCGGCATCACCGAGGCCCACAAGTCGCGCTGGTATGCGCCGAAGGCGCTTTACGGCGAGCTTCTGGTCGAGGATGAGCTGATCCGGCGTGAACTGGACAAGCGGCTCAACCGCCGCCCACCGTTCGCCGCCGTCAGCGACATCCACATCGAGCGGACGCGCGAGGAGCTGAAGATCATCATCCGCACGGCCCGGCCCGGCCTGGTCATCGGCCCCAAGGGGTCCAACATCGAGGAGCTGACGGCCCACCTTCAGCACCTGACCGGTCGTAACGTGGTGATCAACTGCGTCGAGGTGCATAACCCCGACATCGATGCCCAACTCATCGCCGAGTCGATCGCCGAGCAGCTTCAGAAGCGGGCCGGCTTCCGGCGGGTGATGAAGATGAAGGGCGAGGCGGCGATGAACGCCGGTGCCCGCGGGGTGAAGATTCACCTCGGCGGCCGGCTCGGCGGGGCCGAGATGGGCCGCAGCGAGACCACCCGCCTCGGGGCGATCCCGCTCCAGACGCTTCAGGCGCACGTCGACTACGGCTTTGCGGAAAGTCGCACGACCTACGGCGTGATCGGTGTGAAGGTGTGGATCTACAAGGGGATGTACAGCGACAAGACCGAACAGGACTACGAAAGCCGTGCCGCCGGCGCCCGTGCCCGGGCGCGGGGTCGGCGCTGAGACCGGCCGCGAGGTGCGCCGCCGCTATGGGACACCGAGTTAAGCGAGATTAAGCCATGCCTTTGATGCCCAAGAGAGTGAAGTTCCGCAAGCAGCAGCGCGGGCGCATCCGCGGCAACGCCCATCGCGGCAACTATGTCGCCTTCGGCGACTATGGCCTCCAGGCACTCGAGGGCGGCTGGTTGACCGCTCGCCAGATCGAGGCCGGCCGCGTCGCCGCGCGGCAGTTCGTCGCCCGTGAGGGCAAGCTGTTCGTGCGGGCCTTCCCGGACAAGCCCATCAGCAAGAAGCCGCTGGAAACGCGGATGGGCAAGGGCAAGGCCGAGCCCGAGTTCTGGGCGGCGCCGATCAAGCCCGGTCGGGTGCTGTATGAACTGACCGGCATCCCGCGCGAGGTGGCCGTGAAGGCCTTCGTCCGCGTGGCCCACAAGATGCCGTTCAAGTGCCGGTTTGTTGAACGACGCCACGTATGAGTCCGGCCGACTCGAGCAGGGAGCCGTTATGAAGGCTGATGAAGTCAGGCAAATGAGTGATGAAGAGCTTCGCGTCGAGGAGGCGCGGATCCGCAAGTTGATCTTCGACCTGCGCTGCCAGGCGGTGACGGAGAAGATCGAGAACCCGCGGCAGTTCACGGCCCTGCGCCGTGACATTGCCCGCATCCAGACCGAGCGCCGTGCCCGCGCTCTAGCGCCAGCGACCCCGACCCAGGCCCAGGCCTGATAAGCGAGAGCCCGCACCATGACCCAGACCCAGCCAGCGCAACGACACATCATCGGTTCCCGGACCGGCGTGGTTGTCAGCGACAAGCGGAACAAGACCCGGACGGTGGCCGTGGAGTACCTGCGGCGTCACAGCAAGTACGGAAAGTACATGAAGCGAATCACCCGCTTCCAGGTGCATGATGAGAACAACGACAGCCGTGCGGGCGATCGCGTGGAGATCGCCAACTGCCGGCCGTTGAGCAAGACCAAGAGCTGGCGACTGGTCCGCATTGTCGAGCGGGCCCCGGCCAACAAGTGACCGGCTGCGACGCCGCCAGGGAGTGAACCAGCGATGATTCAGGCTGAATCCAGACTCGATGTGGCTGACAACACCGGCGCCAAGGTCGCCTATGTCATCCGCGTGCTCGGGGCCAAGACCGGCCGCGGCCGGTCCACCCGGCCCACCGCCAGCGTGGGCGACCGCGTGGTGTGCAGCATCAAGAGGGCGCTGCCCGGCGGCGACATGAAGACCGGCACGATCTGCAAGGGCGTGGTCGTGCGGACGCGCTACCCCGTCCGCCGTCCCGACGGCAGCTACGTGCGGTTCGACCGTAACGCGGTGGTGTTGATCGACGATGATGGCAACCCCCGTGGCACGCGCATCTTCGGGGCCATTGCCCGTGAGTTGCGCGAGAAGCAGTACACCCGTATCGTGTCCCTCGCGACCGAGGTCGTGTAACCCCCCGAGCCGTGAGCCCGAGACAAGCGAGGCAAACATGCCACAGCACATAAAAAAAGGCGACTTGGTGATCATCACCGCCGGCGCTGAGAAGGGTAAGCAGGGGACCGTCCTGCGCGTGGACCCGAAGCGAGGCAAGGTGGTGGTGCAGAAGCTGAACATGGTCAAGCGGCATGTCCGCCCCAGTCAGCGTCACCCCCAGGGCGGGTTGATCCGCAAGGAAATGCCGATCGACCTGTCCAACGTCTCGCCGGTGGTTGGCGGCCGCCCCAGCCGGGTCCGGTACGTTTCCAGGCCCGATGGGGCGAAGGTGCGGGTGGCGGCCCGCGGCGGGGATGACCTCGGCACGCTGCGCCACGGTGCTGAATCGCAATGACCAAGGACCGACCCCGCCGGCCCGGCCCGGGCGGTGTGAATAAGGATCGACCCCGATGACTCCCCGGATGAAGCAACGATACAACGAGCAGGTCAAGCCGAAGCTGCGTGAGCAGTTCGACCTGGCCAACCCCATGGCCATGCCGCGGCTGGAGAAGGTCGTGCTCAGTGTCGGTCTCGGCCGCTCGCTCGAGGGCACCAAGATCAACGCCAAGGCTCGGGAGACGGTGATCCGCGACCTTGCCACCATCTCCGGGCAGAAGCCGGTGATGACCAAGGCGCGCAAGAGCGTGAGCAACTTCAAGGTGCGCGCCGGCTACGAGAGCGGCTGCATGGTCACCATCCGGGGCAGTCGCATGTGGGAGTTCCTCGACCGGCTGATTACGCTTGCGATCCCGCGGATCAAGGACTTCCGCGGGCTCAATCCGCAGAGCTTCGACGCCCGCGGCAACTACTCGATGGGCGTCAACGAACAGGGCGTGTTCCCCGAGGTGGACATGTCCAACGTCGAGTACATCCACGGCATGCACATTACGATTGTGATTGCCAACAGTGACCCGGAGAAGTCGAGCGTGGTGCTGCGGGAGCTTGGCATGCCCTTCAGCAATGCCCCCGCCGTCAGCGCCGCATCGTAACCCCACAGAATTGAAGTGCCGCCGTGGCAGCGGTGGCCAAGGACCTGACGATGTCATCAAAATCGACCATGAACCGGAACCAGCGCCTTGCCCGGACAGTGGCCAAGTACGCCGAGCTTCGCCGCAAGCTCAAGGCCGAGGGCGACTACGCCGCGCTTCAGCGCCTGCCGCGCGATGCCAGCCCGACGCGTGTTCGCAACATGTGCGCGTTGACCGGCCGGACGCGTGGTTACTACCGCAAGTTCAAGATCTCGCGCATCAAGCTTCGTGAGCTGGCGCTACAGGGCAGGATCCCCGGCATGCGCAAGGCGTCCTGGTAGACGGCCGGCTGATGCTTCGAAACGCCCGTGCCGCAGGGAAGAGCCCCGGCGGCCGCGGCGACCATGGAGAGCTACAAAGATGTCGTTGAACGACCCAATCGCGGACATGCTGACGCGAATCCGCAACGCCAACCGGAACCGCTTCGATACCGTCGACTGCCGCAACAGCAAGATCTGTCGCGGCATCGCCGAGGCGCTCAAGTCCGAAGGCTACATCGCGGACTTCGCGGTGATCGATGATGGCCGCCAGGGCATCCTCCGCCTGACGCTGCGCTATGGCCCCAACGGTGAGAGCCTGATCCATGCGCTCAAGCGTGCCAGCCGGCCCGGCCGCCGCATCTACGTCAAGGCACGCGAGGTGCCCCGGCCGCTTTCCGGCCTTGGCGTCAGCATCGTCAGCACGCCCCGTGGCGTGATGAGCGACCGGCAGTGCCGCAGCGAGCACGCCGGCGGCGAACTGCTTTGCACCGTCGAGTAGCGAGATGCGGCCCTTGGAAGGCCGCTGCGCCTGAGATGACCGGCCACCG
>PUNN01000085.1 GCA_003552605.1 Phycisphaeraceae bacterium | reverse complement strand
GGAAGCCGCTGGCCATGCCCCCCGATTTGGCGGCGGCATGCATGTGCCCTGCCGATAGTTGGAAAGGTGACAGGAAAACTTGTCGGAGGCGGTGTTCCGGCCGCTGCTTCCGCCCAAGTGGGGAGCCCGACACCGGTGCGGGGCGGCCCTTTTGCTGTGGCAGTTGGGCTTTTGGAGTGGACAACGGGGGTTGCAGGGGCTTGAATATGGAGGGAGCGGTCCGAAGCACCGCCCAACAAACCCCGCCGCGGCCCGTTATCCTTTGCGGGCCCCCTTGGCCACACCAGCGGTCGCTCGGGCCCGAATGACAGATGCCCCCGCGCACGCTGCCCCGCCCATGGCCGGGTAAGCAGGAGTTAAAGTCATGTGGTGGATGAACTTCGCCGAACAGACCCCGCCGCCTTCGCCCGGCTCGGACAAGCCGCCGCGCCAGCAGGCGCCGGCAGAGGCTGAAGATGCCGATGCCGAGGGTGAGGAAGAAGGCGATGAGGACGAGGTGCAGGAAGAGGTTTCGCGGACACTCGTGGCGATGGTGCCGTGGACGGTGTCGCTGCTGCTTCACGCGGCCCTGGTGATGCTGGCAATCTGGATCGTTTACTCTGAAATCATCCGGGAGGAGCCGGACCGGGAGATTCAGCCGGTGCCGCAGCTTTCGCCCGACCCCGGCACGCCGCAGGTGACCGATCGCCCGCAGGAGCAGCAGGAAACGGCCCGCCAGCGGACGCTGACGCCCGATGATGCCCAGACCGATGCGCAGGTCGATTCGCCCGTGCCGACGCAGGACACCTCCATCGCCATTCAGGGTGGTGCCGACGCCGCGGCCAACCCGTTCGATGGCGATGTGGGCGATACCGATGCGCCGTTTGCCGGAAGCGAGTTCTACGGGACGGAACTGGGCAACGTCCGGCGCGTGGCATTCCTCGTGGACGCCTCCGGTTCGCTGACCGATACACTGCCGTTCGTGATTAACGAGATCAACAGCACGCTGCGGGACTTTGTGTCCGAGCAGCACTTCTCGATCATCTTCTTCCAGACCGCGGCCAACCGCGGTTTCGTCGAGGTGCCGGATGCCAACGGTGCCCGTGGTCGGATGCATCAGGCCACGGATAGCAACAAGGCTCACGCCCAGCAGTGGATGGCCCCGCGTGCGCACAACGTCATTCCCCAGGGCCAGCAGAACCCGCGCGAGACGTTGATCCCCGCACTACAGCATGCCCTGCGGATGAACCCGCGGCCGGAGTTGGTCATCCTGCTGTCGGACAACATTCTCGGGCAGGGCCGTTACGAGATCGATCGTCAGACGCTGCTGCGAAGCGTGCTGGATGTGATCCCGCGGGAGCGGGTGAAGGTCAACACTTTCCAGTTCCTGCGCGAAGAGCACCTCAGCGGCACCCCGACGCTCAGGACCATTGCCGAGCAGACCGGCGGTATCTATACATTCGTCCCTGCGAGTGATCTGAATATCGCCGCGCATTGATGACCCCACCCACCCGCGGGTTGCCCCGCGCATCCCGCGCCGCCCACCCCGATAGGCCTGCCGGCCGGCGAGGCCTGACCAGCGAGCCACCCGATTGGCACCCCGGATTCGCGATCGTCAAATTCCCCCGCCCGCGCACGCCCCGGTACGATGCTCCGGTGCCCCGACGTGTCGCGCAGCGTTGGTGGGAGCAGCACAATTGTCGGTCGTTGACTGGACAACGCGGTTCGGGTGAGTTTCAATATACGTGAACGGGCGTGCCCGCCGCCCTGGACTGCCCCCCCCCGAGCGGGTCGTGAAAATCCCAACCGAGTCGCCTCAGCCCGGCGCCGGCTCATGTGTGTGTCCGGCCATCCGGGCCGGTCGGTGAGGTCAGCCCTCACCGCCCGGCGGGCCGAGTTGACCCCCAGGAGCTGATCATGTCCAGCATTCGCATTCTGGCCCGTGGCCAATGGAATGCCCCTGCGGGGCCGGTTTGCGCCGTCATTGCGGCGATCCTGTGGCTCTCGCTGGCTGCGCCGGCCATGGGCGATGCCATTGCCATTGATGGCAAGTGGCTGCGTGATGGGGAGTTAGAGGAGATTTCGGGCGGCGAGGTCCATTTTATGACCGACCGCGGTACCGTGCAGCGGCACCCGCTCGGGCGGTTGACGGGGGTGCGGATGGACGATTACGCGGCCTTGGGGGAAGCCGAGGACGCCCTCGCCGCGAGTCCGCCGGACTTCAATGCGGCTGTGGATGCCTACGGGCAGGCGTTGCAACAGACCGAGCGGGCATGGCTGGAGCACTGGATCAACCACCGGCTGGTGGACTTGGCGGTGCGGGCCGGCCAATTCGAGGAGGCGGTCGAGGCATTCCTGCGGCTGCCTGCTGACGCCGAGGCTCTGTATTTCGAGCGTCCGCCGACCGGGGCGGTGGTGCGGGTGGATGATGATGCACAACAGCGCCTTGCTGATCGGATCGGGGATCGGCTCGAGCAGGTCGATGCGGGCCCGCTCCGCGAGGCTCTCGAGCGGTTGCTGGAACTGGCCGAGGCCGGCCCGGCTGAGGACATTGGCAGCGACTTGGTGCTGGCCGCGGCGGTGCCGAGCGACGATGAGGTGACGCAGATGATCCGCGATGGCCGTTTCCGCGAAGCAGCGGAAACGGCCTCCGGGCGGGTCGGCCAATCCGGCGAGCCGACGGCCCTGCGCCTGTACCAGGCGGGGGTAGCCTACCTCCAGCTTGGCAAGCTGGCCGATGACTCGACGTTGCTGAAGGAAGCCGGGGTTCACCTCGGCCGCTGCTTCTTCGAGTACGGGCAGACACCCTATGCGGCGGGAGCGGGTGTGGAACTGGGTTACGTCCACCAGTTGCTCGGCCGGTACGGCATTGCCGACGGGCTGTACCAGCGCGCGGCGGCGGTGGTGGGCCGCGATCAGGACCTTCGCGAGCGCCTGGAGGGCTTGCAGCAGGAGCTGGAAGCGCTGCGCGATGGAAACGAGGATGGATGATGCCGTTACAATCGTGGCCGGCACTGTGGGTGCCGTGCTACGCTGTGTTCACGACGATGCCACCCGGCATCGCGAGGCCCGCCGCCCTCAGCCGATGCGGCGACGGGCAGAGATGACATGAACCCCGGCTACGACCGCCCTCGGTCCAGCCGGCCTGCCCCGGATTGATGACCCCCCTTGTTGACCCATGCCAACCTGAAGGACTGCCCATGTCGAAAAAGCTGCTGACCGGATCACTCGCCATGCTGGCCATGCTGGCCTTTTCGCCGCCAGCCTTGGCCGAAGCGGAGGCCGAAACGCGGACCATCGCCGAGATGTTCCTGTGGAGCCCGGACCCGCTGGGTCTGATCATCATCTGGTTCCTTCTGCTGATTTCGGCGATGACCATGGGGTTTATCATCAAGCTGGTGATTGACAACCGTCGGACCGTACTGGTGCCCGATGATGTGGTCGAGCAGCTCGAGACGATGCTCCAGGAGAAGCGCTACCGCGAGGCGATCGAGTTCGCGGCCAACGACTCGTCGTACGTGGCCCGGGTGGTCAGTGCCGGGTTGCACGAGGCCAGCAACGGCTATCCCGCGATGGAACGTGCGATGGAAGAGACCAGCGATGCCGAAACCACGCGGATGCTGCGTCCGATCGAGTACCTGAACGTGGTGGGTAACGTCAGCCCGATGCTCGGGCTGTTCGGCACGGTTTACGGCATGATCCGGGCGTTTCAGACCCTGGTCGAGCTTGGCGGCCGGCCGGACCCGGCGAAGCTGGCCGATGGCATCTCGACAGCGCTGGTGACCACGTTCTGGGGGCTTGTGGTGGCGATGCCGGCGCTGGTGGCTTACGCACTGATCCGCAACCGCGTGGATGCGACCACGGCGGAAGGGCTGATGACGGCAGAGAGCCTGATCCGGCCGTTCAAGCCATCGGGTGGGGGGCGCCGTCCCAGTGGCACGACGCAGGCTGGCACCGACGCCGGCCGCGCCAGTCGCAGTGCCTCGCCGCGGCCTGAAAAGGACAGTTGACCCGACGCCCCGACCCTCCGCCGGCCCGGTGCCGGTGATGCTGGAACCCGCCCATGCCCAGCAAATCCCAGGTCCAGAAGCGCGGGCCGACGAGCCCGCAGATGAACCTGACACCACTGATCGACGTGGTGTTTCAGTTGATCATCTTTTTCATGCTGGTCAACAACATCATCACGCAGGAGGCGATCCCGATGATCCCGCCGGTGATGGAAGAGGATCCCGACGTCGACCAGATTCCGGAGGAGCGCCTGGTGATCAACCTGGTGCTGGAAGGCGGCGAGGGCGACCGCGACCGCGGGCCGGATTACCTGAACATCCGCGGCCGCGTAGGGGAGGTGCATGTGGGCTCGGTGGCCCGTTTCCGGCTGGGCGATATGGATCAAGTAACCGCTGTGCTCAATGCCGAGCGCGAGCGTCATGAGCAGCGTGACCAGGAGCTTCGCCTGCTGGTGCGTGCCGACTCGGGCACTGTGTTCCGTGATGTGTTTCCCGTCCTCCAGGCGATTGCCGCGGCCCGTATCCGGGATGTGAACCTCGTGGCTTACGCCGAGGATCAACCGATGATGCGTCCGCCCGAGCCCCAACAGTGAGTGCCAACTGCCCATGGCCGTGGACCTGCGAAAATACGATGATGATCAGACCACACACCACAAGGGCGCGCGTTCGCGGCGCGCCTCCGGGCCGCAGGGTGCGCACATGCGGCTCAACATCACGCCGATGATCGATGTGGTGTTCCAGTTGCTGATCTACTTCATCGTGACGGCCAGTTTCGCCATTGACGAAGGACTGCTGACAGCCCAGTTGCCCGAGCGCGGGCAGGCCATCGAGGAGGGCCCACCCCCGGAAGACCCGATCCGTATCTCGATCGCATCGTTTGGTGATGAGCCGGGGGCTTACCAACTCCGGCTCGACCGCCGGCCGATCGAGAACTTCCGCAGCCTCGGCCAGGAATTGATCAGTATCCAGCAGTTGCCCGCCTACAGTGACGAAACGCCGGTCATCATCAGTGCCGGGCCGGACGTGCGCTGGCAGCATGTGGTCAACGCCGTTCACGCCTCGCACAGGGTCGCCGGGTTCGTGAGCGTCGGTTTTGACCCGAACCCGCGGTAGGGTGTGGTGCATGCGATTGCAGTCGCGCAAACGGGCCAGGCCGACGACGCGTTATAGATAGGGGAGGTGGGTGTGGCCCGCCGGACCATCCCGGCCGCGGCGTGAGCCTGACGCCTGCCCCCCGCGGAGCCTGACGTTCATGATGCATAAACATGTAACGCGATTGTATTCTTTTGCCCTCGTTGCGGCCATCCTCATGGTGCCTGCCACGGTGGCCGTGGCCGATGATGCCGCCCTCGCCGAGCGATTGCGGCGGGAGCGGATGGGTGAAGTGCTGCTGCATCTTGTCGAGACCCGGCCGGATCAGTTCGAGGATGCCCAGCGCCGTCACCTGCTCGCCCAGGCGCATGAGCTTCGATTCCGCAACCGGGAGTTGAGTCAGTCCGAGCGCCACGCCGCGTTGCAGCATGCCGCCGAAGCCTATCGCGGCCTCGTGGGTGAGCACGGGATGGAGCCGGAGGCGGTGATCTGGCGTGTGGAGCTGGGGCAACTGCTGCTGTTTTCCTATCTCAGCGCGGTGCATAACGAGGCGGCGTTGTTTGTCGACTTCGGCATCCCTTCCGAGGAGCAGATCGAGGCGTTCGGAGAGGTGGCGGTCGAGGCGCTCCGCGAGCTTTCCGAGGCCGAACTCGACCTGTTTGACATGCAGGGCTACCTGCCGCGCCAGCCGGACTTTCATGAGCAATACGTGGCCACGGGCCTGTGGCGCAAGATCAGCCAGGAATACGGCCAGGGCCGGCTCCCGGTGCTGATGGGGTTTGCGGCTTATTATGCGGCGATCCTTCCCGAAGATCACGAGTATTATGAAAACCTCGGTGATGGGACGATCCCCCGCCAGCGCAGCGAGCCTGAAGCGGAGCGAGAGCGCCTGCTGAGCCTCGCGGCGGCGAAGCTGCGCCCGTATGTCGAGGATGAGCAGGACCGGATGCGCGTGCGCAGCTTCGTCCTGCCGCTCTATGCCCGCGTGATGCTGCGGCGCGGCGAATATCAGCAGGCGCAGCAGCTTGTCGAGCCGATCCTTGAAGAAGAAGGTGGGGATACCAATCATCTCGTGGCCATGCTTGTGAGGGCGGCGGCGCTCGATGGCCGCGGCGAATCGGCCCGGCGGGATGAAGTCTTCGACCAACTCCGCGAGCATCGCCTGGTGGGCACCTCCCCGCTCTACCGGCTGCTCGTGGTGGATGCCAATCACCAGTTGCGGCTCGAGCGTGCCCTGGCAGTCGATGACCGCAGCGAACGTCGCGAAGCGCTTCGCGAGGCTTATAAACCCTATGAGGAGTTGCTCGATGATGATGCGCTCGCTTCCGACCTGCGCGAAGGCTTGCGGCAGTTCATCTTCAACCGCTGGGCTGAAACGCTGGAAGAGCAGGAGCACCTTGACGACATGCCGTCGATGGTACTGCTCGCCGTCGGTGAGCTGACGCTCCGTAACGGCCGGATCAAGCTTCAGGAGGCCCGTGGCGAGGATGTGGATGAGGCCGAGCGCCTGACCGAGGAGGGGCGTGAGATGATCGAGCGTGCCGCGGGGGTGCTCAGCCAGGTGATCGAAGACGATGATATGGGGGCGGCCTCGCGGGCGCAGGCGCTCTATCACCGCGGTATCGCCGCGTATGAGCTTGGCGGCCGAGAGGGCCGTGAGACGATCATGGAGGCCGCGGGCTACTGGATCGAACTCGGTCGCGACTCGGCGCTGCATGATCACAGCGTCGCCGTGGATGGCCTGGGCAACGCGGTGGGCCTGCTTCGCGACATCTACCGCCGCGATCTGGCCGATCCGCCGGAGGATGTCACCGAGCGTTATGTCGAGGCGGCGGAACTGCTGCTCGAGCACTTCCCGGACAGTGATGTGGCTCACAACGAGCGGACGTTTTTTACCTATCACGTGCTCCAGGGTGGTGGCGAGTATGCCCGCGCCGCGGCCGAGTACGCGAAAGTCCCCTCCGACCGGCGCGACTACTGGATCGCCAACCTCCAGCGCCTTTACTGCATGCAGCAGCTCGAACGGCAGGCCGACAGCGGCAGCGAACGCGATGACGTCCGCCGCGAGCTTGATGAGGTGGCTGAAGAGGTGATGCTCGCGGCCCGTGAACATCGCGAGGCCGCCGACGGTGATGTGTCCGATACCATCCGCACGGCTGAGTCCGAGGCCATGCTGCTGCTGGTCAGGGTTCGGATGGACCTCGAGCGATGGACCCGGGCACTCGAGGCGATTGAGCCGTGGGAGCAGGTGGTCGGCGATGAGCCCGACCTGCGGCTGAGGGCGATGCGGCGGCTGATCGACCTGCACGTGCAGACCGGTGAGTTGGAATCGGCTGTGGCCGTGGGTGAACGGTTGATGGATGAGTTCACCGGTGCCCAGGAAGCGGAGATGGCCTACGGTG
>PUNN01000337.1 GCA_003552605.1 Phycisphaeraceae bacterium | reverse complement strand
GGCATCGGCAGCCCTCCCTTACGGCTTCCATCTGCCTTCTTTCTGCCCCCCACGATGCGGTCGATGCGTTCCTCCGACCCCGGACTCGCCTTCAGGTTCTCACCGCTGAGCCAGGCACCCGCCGCCAAGACCAGGCGGCTCACGACCCGGTATTGCTGCTCCGTGAGTGCGTATCGCTGCCCCTGCAGCACGACGATTCTCCTCTCGTCGACGAGCTGGACGTCTCCCATAGCGTCCCGCCCCCGGGCGAGGGCTTCCGTTGCGTACCGATATTCGTCGGCCAGGACCCGTTGCACGACATTCACCTCGAAGGTGAGCGGGCCTATGTTCTCGGCAGATGCCGCTCGGCCCAATACGTGATAGTCTATGGGCTCGCCAGCATTTTCCATTGCAGCCCACTGTTCCTCACTCTGCGCCACGAGCGAGACATAGCATTCGAGGAGACGCCGGGTCAGTGCATGTGCCGATTGCGGGTACTGCCCCTCCGCATCCTCCATCCATGATGGTGGTTCCAGTCCTCGGTGATCCTCCGGTACGCTGGCAGCGATGTGCTCCAGCAGGCTGCTGCCCAGATCGAGCCACTCCCCTATTAGCTCGCGGCATCGGCTCGCCCACTGGTTTACTTGATGTCTATATTCTCGCGGCCCCCGCATCATATTGGTGTAGCCCGACCGGCCACACGACCACTGCCATGCTTGAGTACCGGCCTGAAGCGAACGGGTGGCCAGGTCATAAGCCGCCTGGAGCGAGGCTCTGGATACGGGACCACTCCTCGACTTTGCCGTCGAATCTCCGGCTTCAGAGGTATCGGGTTCTCGATCCGTCCGCTTTTTCGCTTTGGCCCGCTGAGGCCGGGGTTCGTTATCTCGATCTCGATGGGCCATGATTAATTCCTCGCGATGGTCGTCTGTCACGGTTGACCAACTCCCGCATAGGGGGGGGCGAGCAGCAACCTCGACCGGGCCGACCCTCATTGCCCGGGCCATGCCCGCCAAACCGAGGGTATCCATGGATACGCGAAGAGGAAAAAACGCACGTAAGTCCTGCAAATGGATACCATACCTTGCAGGGCTTTAGGTCGCTAGATAGAGTGTGTGCAAGTGGTTACGGTCGCGGGGGCCGGCGTTGACATCGAGGAGGTCACTGGTTCAAGTCCAGTACGGCCCATTGAGTCTAAGTTTTGTCATACGCCGACCTTAGCGTTGCAGCGCTATTGGGCGTCGGCCACATCGTACCGCAGCACCACATCGTATGTCTGGCCGCCGAGGCTTGCGGCCACGCCGCGGTCCTTGATCATCGCCAGCTTTACACAGTCGCAGCTCAAACGGGCGTGGAAGTTGGTCTCGACGGCGCGGCCCATGCCTTCGAGCACGAACAGGTCGGTAGCTTTGCTCGCCGCGGCCAGTTCCGGGCTGATGTGGCGGAGGTCGATCAGCGGGTAGGCGTTGCCCGAGGGGACCAGTTCGAGCCGGCCGTCACCCCACGCGGCATCGAGCAGCGGGTCGAGCGCGGCGATCCGGCCCATCAGATCGACCATCTCCGCGTGCGTGATGTCGTTGAGCGTGGGCAGCGTGTTGGCCGAGATGACCACGTGGCTTCCGCGTTGCAGCAACTCGCGGGCGAAAGGAACCATGCCAAGCACCACGTCCGCCCCCGCGTTGTCCACCAGCAGAACCGCCTTGCGATAGGGGCCGTCGGCCCATCGCGCGGCGAAGCGGTTGAAATCGTCGACCAGCCACGGCCGTGGTGGCAGTTCATCCCGGGTGATGAAAAAGTCCGCCCCACGGTCGCGGAACCGCTCGATGCTCTCGGTCACACCGAGGTCGAAGACGTTGCCGGCAAACACGCCGCGCACCAGCGCCTCGAGCCGCCGCTCGCCCTCGAGTGCATCGAGCGCGGCGATCACCTCAGGCAATAGCGCCAGCGCCGCCGCGTTCTCCCTCGCCTTGACCGCGCGGTGGGGATCGTGAAAACCGTGACGCCGGAGAATACCATCGCGGTGGTGGTCGATCAGCAGCAGATCGAGCGGGCCGTACTGCTGCGGATCATCACGCAGTGAATCGAGAAACGCCTCGACCTCGGCCCGGACCGCCTCCGCTCGCCGTCGCACGTCCGCGCCATCGCCGTCGGTTTCCACCGCATGTTCGAGAATGCTGACGATCTGGCCCTTGAACAGCCCGATCCAGTACTCGAGCGACTCCGGGTCGGAGGCCGGGTCAATGTGACTGCGCACGTAGCGATCGGGATCGCGCAGCAGGGGAAGGACCGTGAGCGGCCCGTGCCGTTTGTCGATGCCGGGTACGTTGTGTTGACAATCAGAGGTCATGTTACAAGCCGATAAGGGAGGATGTCGCATGGGTGGGGAGTGGATTGGCCGTCGAAGCGGGGCCCGGCGGCGCAATCTGGGATAGACCCAGGCAGTGGCGTTAGCGGCGGCAGTTGAGGTGCCGCCTGGCATGGCGGCGAAGGCGGGGGGGCGGGGGCTGTTTCATGCCACACCCGCCCTTTACCATGCGGTGGTGCCGCTCAACCGGTGGCCGCCCTGGATGCCGGTTTGCACAATTCCGAGTGCATTATGGCGGCTCAGGCGCCGGCTCGGCCGCAAGTCTCCATCAGTTCTCGCTCCTTCGCCGCGCTCCAGTGGTCGACGGGCGTGAGCTGGTCGAGTTGGGCGTGGGGGTAGAGGATGGCCTTGCCGTCGACCTTGGCCTGCTCGATGAGCTTGAGCACGTCGATGGCGTGTTCGAGCGAGCCGACGGCGTAGACGTAGTTGCCCGGGTCGATCTGGTTCTGCGCGATGGCATCGAGCGTGGCGGCCATGTCCGAAGGCGCGCCGCCACTCGAACCGACGAGCTTGATCTCTTCGTAGTGGACTCGGATGGCATCGACCTCGAGGGTGTGCTGGCCGCGCGGCAGGCCGCCGAAGAGGTTGGCCACCCCGCCGGGGCCGAGCAGATCGAGTGCCTGCTGCTGCACCGCCTGCACCCCGACGGCGAGGATCAAATCATCCACACCCCCGCCCCCGGAAGTATTGGCGGCGCCGGGTTCGTTCTCAGCCGCGACCGCCGCCGGCAGTTCATCCGGGGCGACCGTCCGCAGGCGGATGCCGGCGGCCCCGGCCTTGGCTTCGAGCCTTTTGCGAGTGATCGCCCGCCGCTCATCGAGCGGATCGCTGACGATGATCGCCCGCGGATGGAACCGCATGGCGAGTTCAACATGCATCCGGCCCATTGCCCCGGCACCGATGACCACGGTCAATCCGCCCTCGAGCAGCCCGAGCTTGGGCACGCGCGGCGAGAAGGCATCGGCCTTGTGCAGGTGAATCTGGCGATCCTGAGCCGAGTAGACGCATGAGATCGGCTCCGCCATCGACACGCCGAAGCAGGACATCCCCTCATCCGGCAGTGGCAGCATGCATCGGCCGGCGATGACTTCCTCGGGAATGAGCATGTACTGGGCGAGATGACCGGGCAGGGTGTAGCCGACGGCGACCTTGCTCATGCTGCGGCCGTGATCGCGGTATCGTTCGCGGTGGTTGATCGGCGCCACGTCCACCGCCGGCTGCACCGCATAGCGCTCACCGGGGGTGTAACGATCGGCGAGGTCGGCCCCGACCTTCACGATCGTGACAGCCCCCTCGTCGCCGAGGATGACCGGGTATTGCTCGAGGTCCCAGCCGTTGAGGAACTTATGATCGCTGCCCTGGGCGAGCAGCTTGAGGATCGAGGTACACACCCCCGCCGCGTCGACCCGCGCAAGAAGCTGGCCCGGCCCCGGCTCGGGGACCGGCACCTGCTCGACCGCGAGGCTTTCAAACCCCCGGCCGCGCAGGGTGAGGCCCTTCATCGTCGCAGGCACGGTCAATGTGGCCGGGTCACGGGAAGTCTCGAACGTGGGCATGAGGGGTCCTTCAAAGGGGATTCCACGGGCAGCAGTTGGCGAAGCGGCGGGGAGGCGATTATAGCAGCGTTGGCCACTGGCCCGGGGGACCAGCGGATACGCCTTGGCCTTGGGGTGCATGACGCGTGTCATGCGCCCTTCGCCTTGGGGTCCATGACATGCGCCCCGGAAGGCTCTTGCTCCCTCTCCCCCCGGGAGAGGGCTGGGGTGAGGGGAAACGCGCGCGGCCCGTCCGAACCAGCCCTCACCCCCGGCCCCTCTCCCAAGGGGAGAGGGGAGTGAGGGCCCAGGCGACCAGCCGCGATACGTGTCATGCGCCCTTCGCCCTGGGACCGCCGCGGGCCCGTTCGACGTCTTGGCCGTAACTGTGCTACACTTCCCGGCTCGCCGTCCTTCCCCGGCCCTGCACCCGCGCTTGCGCATCGGAGGGGGGTCGCGATGGATGGCCCCGAGCATACCACAGCCCTTGGCCCCGGCCCCCGGGATTTGCCCGGCCCCGGCAACGGCGGCCCCCGGAACCTCCCGGGGCGCCTGAACTCCCGAAGGGCCATGCAAGGCCGGGCCGGTGACCGGCCGAGAGACCCAGACCCAGGCAACACCCCACGCGGCAATCCCCCCCGGAGACCTGCACGATGGCGACCAGCACCATCCCCACCGTTACCATTCAACCGCGAAGCCGAACCGGCAGCCGCGAATCGCGACGCCTGCGCGAGCAGGGCCAGTTGCCCGTGGTCATATACGGCCATGGTGAGGAACCCGTCCACGGCAGCGTCGACTATCGCACCTTCACCGACCTGCTCCACGATGGCGCCCGGCTGATCGAAGCCGAGGCGGCGGGCAAAGGCGGCTCGTGCCTGGTCAAGGATGTGCAGTGGGATTACCTCGGCACGACGATCCTCCACGTCGACCTCAACCGCGTGGACCTGACTGAAAGCGTCACCGTGACCGTCGAACTGGCCCTCAAGGGCGAAGCGCCGGGCCTCAAGGAGCCGGGGACGTATCTTGAGCATCCCCTGACCGAGATCGACGTCACCTGCCGCGCCGACAGCATCCCCGACCACATCGAAGTGGATGTGAGCAAGCTTGACGTTGGCGGGATGATTTACGCCTCGGAACTGACCATGCCCCCCGGCGTTGAACTGGCCAGCGATGGTGAATTGTTGATCGCCCACGTGGCCACCGTCACCGTCACCGAGGAAGAAGATGAAGAGGCCGAAGCGGCCGCGGAAGGCGAGCCGGAGGTCATTGGTCGCGGCGAAGGCGAAGAAGAAGGCGGCGAGGAGGAGTAACTCCATCCCCCTGTTCTACGGGGGGCTCCGGGGGCGGGGCTGCGGGGGTCCATTGGGCGGGGCGCCCGGAGGTGGGGTGGCGGACTTCTCACCGCAGCCTGCTGATGGCCCCGTTGTTTCGCCCATGGTGATGTCCGCAAGACCGGTCGGTCGGCCCGATGGATGCGGTGGGGCAGATGGCACTGCGGTGAGCGTGCCCGCCGCGGCTTCGCCTGACCATAAGCACAGGGCCATGGCTCGCCGCGAGGTGTGGCGGGGTGCGGCTGATCTGTTCGAGGCGTTCACCAGAGGCATCAAGTCCCATGCTCACTGCCCTGCGACGCGCACTTTGCACCATCCTCCGCGGCGGCCCCCCGCCGGAAGACCCCCCGGAATCCCCGGAATCCCCGGAATCCCCGGAATCCCCGGAATCCTTGGAATCCCCGGAGAATTTCCCGGAAGCATCCGCGGAAGTGCGTTCCGGAACATCCGCGCAGAGCGGCGCCGAGGTCGCATCGCAGCGAGCCCCGGTTCAGGCCGCGACTCCGGCAGGGGGCGATGAAGCATCTTCGCAGGCGTTGGAGCAGGCAGCGGTGGCCGGCCTTGAGCGCGGCGGGGATGACCGTGAATCTGATGCGACCGGAGCCTCTGTCATGCGGTTGATTGTCGGGCTGGGTAATCCCGGCCGCGAGTATGAGCAGACCCGCCACAACGCCGGTTTTCTCGTGCTCGACCGCCTCGCACGGCGTCATGGCCTGAGCGGTATCAAGCATCGCTTCCACAGTGGTGTGCTCGAAGGCCGCATCGGTGATGGCAGGTGCCTGCTCATGCAGCCGCAGACGTACATGAACCGCTCCGGTCGTGCGGTGGGTGAGGCGATGCGTTTTTACAAGGTTGAGCCTGCGAACCTCCTGGTGGTGGTCGATGATGCCGCGCTGCCTGTCGGCCGCATCCGCCTGCGGCCTGAGGGCAGCGCCGGTGGGCACAACGGCCTGACCGACATCGAGCGGGCCGTCGGCACGCGGGGCTACCCGCGGCTGCGCATCGGCATCGACCCGCCACCGCCGCGGATGAAGCAGCGGGACTACGTCCTCGGCCGCTTCACACCTGAACAGCGCGACGCCCTCGAACCCGCCCTCGAACGGGCCTGTGACTGTATCGAGGCATGGGCGGAAGGTGAAGACATACAGGTGGTGATGTCCCGCTTCAACGGAGGGTGAACAGGGGAAAGTTACGTCAGGTCAGTGCATGGTGGAACTGTGAAGGTGATAGCGATGGGAGAGTAAACTGCGAAAAACGCGAAAGACACGAAAAGTTATTATAGAATACTGCTTGTGTCATCGCAATGATGGGGCGGGAGAGAAACTACGGAAAACGCAGAAAACGCGGAAAAGGGGAGAGCGTACGGCGTGTCAACACGCACCTCTGTGGGGCAAGTCTGTTGCAGAGATCAGGATTTCGTGTATCTAGGGTTTTTCGTAGTTGCCTTTCTCACTCCCGTGGCGTGATGGCCTCGAACGATCATGTGACTATATCGAGACATGAGCGAGCGATAGTAATTTTCATGTGGTGATGTCCTGCTTCAATGGGGTGAATAAGATAGAGTTGCGCCGGCTAATCGCATGGTGAAACTGTGGAGGTGACAGCGAGGAGAGCGGAAACTACGAAAAGCGCGAAAGACACGAAAACCCATTGTGGAATGCTGCTTGTGTCATCGCGTTGATGGGGCAGGAGAGAAACTACGGAAAACGCAGAAAACGCGGAAAAGGGGGAGGGCAAACGGCGTGTTAGCACGCACCTCTGTGGGTCAAGTCTGTTGCAGAGATCAGGATTTCGTGCATTTGGGGTTTTTCGTAGTTGCCTTTCTTGATCCCGTAGCGCGAGATCTTCGAACGATCATGTGACTACATCGAAGTATGAGCGATCGGTAAGGGTGTCGGGGGGTGATGTTCTGCTTCAACGAGGGTGAACAGGGTGGGGTTGCGTCAGGCCCGTGCATGGTGAAACTACGAAAGTGACAGCGATGGGAGGGGAGACTGCGAAAAGCGCGAAAGACACGAAAAAAGCGATTGTGGGATGCTGCGCGCGTTATTGCGATGATGGGGCAGGGGCCAAATTACGGGATGCGCAGAGGCCGGGGGAAAGGAGGGAGAGGTGGAGTGCTGTGGGATTGCAGGGGCATTGGCGGCCCTTTCGGGAGGTGGGGCATGGTTGGCCGGTGCGGCTCCCGGGGGGATGCTGGGGCAGGGAGCGTCGACGGCATGCGTTTGCCTTGGCGGCTCCCGTTCAGGGTGTCACAATGCGGTGGCAACTGCTATGAATAACGAGTGGTTGGAATGGGCAGCGCGTGTGCGCTGGATGTGGGTGTTGGGGGAAGACTCACGCCGCGGGCCCGACCGGGTCGATGGTCAATGGCGGAAGACTGAGTGCGGGCGGGGACGTGGTTTGCGAGCTGTTTATGAAAGGTGTCATCCTCGCTGGCGGGACGGGGTCGCGGCTGTGGCCGTTGACCCGTCACACGAACAAGCATCTGCTGCCCATCCATGGGCGGGCGATGATCCTGTATCCGTTGTGTTCGCTTACGGCGGCCGGGATTGATGAGATACTCGTGGTCACCGCCGCGGCTCATCTTGCCGACTTCAAGCACCTGCTCGGCGATGGCCGCGGCTTCGGCGCCCGGCGGCTCGAGATCGTGGCCGAGCCCGGCCCCGGCGGTATCGCCGCGGCCTTGAGCGTGGCCGGGGACTTCTGCCGCGGGGACAGACTGTGCGCTGTGCTCGGCGATAACCTCTTCGGCCACGGCATCGCCCCGCACGTCGAGGCGTACACCGGTCAGCAGCACGGCGCCCGGATTGTGCTGAAGCCGGTGGACACACCCGAGCGGTTCGGCATCGCCAGGTTCGAAGGCGACCGCCTTGTGACCATCGAAGAGAAGCCCGCCCGGCCGCAAAGCCACTTTGCCGTCACGGGGCTCTACTTCTACCCGCCCGATGTGTTCGATGTCTGCCGTACGCTCGAGCCTTCTGCCCGCGGTGAACTGGAAATCACCGATGTCAACAACCACTACCTTCGTCGCGGGCAACTCAAATACGATGTGCTCGAGGGCTGGTGGTCCGATGCCGGCACGTTCGAAAGCTTGAAGCAGGCGGGTGAACTCATCACCCGGCACGGCTTCGATGGCGATCCATCGCGAACCTTCCCGTCGGGTTCGTGAGCGGTGGGGTGGTCCGAGCCGGGGCTATTCGAGTACCCATCGGTCGCCTTCACGGACGAAGGTGAGCGGGGCATCGTCATCGTCCATGGCGGGGAAGGTGACCTTGCGGCCTTCCCCGGCGTCGTCCGGGGCATTTTCGGCAAGGTTCTGAGGGCCCTGCTGCAATGCGTGGCGCAGCTCGATGAGCAGGGCGGCCCCTTCAGCCCCGCGGCCGAAGCCTTCGGCGGCTTGTTCAAGCCGGTCGGCGGCCTCGAGTTGCTCGATCACCTCGGCGGGGGCGAGGTGACGGAAGAGCGCTTCGTGTTCACCGGCTTCGATCAGCTCGATCGCACGGGAGATACTCGCCGCGAGATCCTCAGGCATCTCTGCCACGGGCATGTCTGCCGCGGCGGCCGGCCCCTCCGGCGCCTGACCACCGCGCTGTGTTGTTGCCTCCGGGATGTCAGGGTCTTCTGCTGCATCGGCATCGCCCGGGGCGGAGGCGGAAGCAGCATCCGGCTGCGGCGTGGCTGCGGAAGGCGGGGTGGTCATCGAGCCGCGGCGATGCAGGGCGATGCTGTTACGCCCCTCCACATCACTGATGAACAGCAGGTCCGCCTCCCTGACATGCCCGCGCGCCAGTTGGAGGTAGACCACCTCCACCGGCGGCTGCCGTCTGTCTTCGCCCTCCGCCGCCTGCTGCGGGTCGGGCACGGGCAGGGTGATGGTCTTGAGCGCCAGGTTGCCGCCGATGCGCGTCAGGGTGAACAGCGTGTCCATGCGGCCGGCGCCATCCTCGAAACGTGCCCGGCCGGTCAGGTAGACCGGGTCGCGGCTCATCTGCTTGCGCAGTTGGCGCGGCAGGGCGGTGAGGGCTTCCCGGTCGGCCTCGAACCGGACGCTGAAGCCATCGAGCCCCTCGGGCACCCGCTGCTGTAGTCGGACGGTCAGATGGCGGTCCGGCACCCAGTGGCCCGCGAGGCGCGGGGCGACGAGATTGGCCGGTTCGGTGGGGCTGGTCGCACTGTCGGGCCTGTCGGTGTCCGACCGGCCGGCGTTCGCAGCGATGCCCACCGCGGCGAGCCCGAGCATGACAAAGCCCACGCTGAGGGCGATCGCGCGGGTGCGGGCGGGGTGATGGGTGCGATCCGGCATGTTGATCCTCATGATCGTTTACCGAGCGGGTGAGCGATGGTGTGGGACGGCCTGACCCGCGCCATTTGCCAAAGCGGCAGATTGGGGGGGGCGGTGGGGCGAGGTCGGTCCTCCTGGCGGCGGCGGGGGCCCTCTTGGCGGTGGGGCCGCTACCGAGTGCATCGGTCAAGGCCGGGGTCGCGGATGATTCACGGATGCATGGCACGCATCGCCGCTGCTTGGACGGGCTTCCACTCCCATCCTCCTCCCTCCGAAAACGGGGCGAGGGGCAAAAGGTGTGCGGCGACTTGCACATGGCCATCGGGCGAAGATGCCCGCTGATCACGCCACCCGGGTTTGTAGTGATATGCGTATGCCCCGGGCTTTTGGGTGATCCCGCGGGCAACAGGCAAGGCCAGCGACCGCCTTGGCCGCTGGCCTTGCCACCTGTCAGGGGAGGTTCAACACTGGATCAGGTCGCCGCGGGCTCTGCGGCGGCTTCGGTGTGGATGGCGAGTTCATCGTTGTCCACGTCCACGGTAAGCCGGGCGCCATCGCCGACATCGCCGCCGATGATCGCGCGGCCGATGCGGCTTTCAAGCTCGTGCTGGAGATAGCGCTTCAGCGGCCGGGCCCCATAGACCGGGTCGTAGCCGGCTTCAGCCACGTGCCGCCGCGCAGTCTCGGTCAGCTCGAGGCCGATGCGCCGGTCCGTGAGGCGGCGGCGGATGTCGGCCACCTGGAGATCGACGATCCGCTCGATCTCGGGCAGCGTCAGCGGCTTGAAAAGGACGATGTCGTCCACGCGGTTGAGAAACTCCGGCCGGAAGTGCCGCCGCAGGTCGCCCATCACGTTGCTGCGTGCTTCATCGCTGATCTGGGCCGATTCACCGCCAGCACCGGTCTGGATCGCCTCATCGAGCAGGTACTGGCTGCCGATGTTGCTGGTCATGATGATGACGGTGTTCTTGAAGTCCACGGTGCGGCCGTGGGCATCGGTCACGCGGCCATCATCGAGAATCTGAAGCAGCACGTTGAACACATCCTGGTGGGCCTTCTCGATCTCATCGAATAGGATGACCGAGAACGGCTTACGACGGACGGCCTCGGTAAGCTGCCCGCCCTCTTCATAGCCGACATAGCCGGGCGGCGCGCCGATGAGGCGGCTGACGGCGAAGCGTTCCATGTACTCGCTCATGTCGATGCGGACCATGTTCTCTTCGCTGTCGAACAGCGCCTCGGCAAGGGCCCGGGCAAGCTCGGTCTTGCCCACGCCCGTGGGCCCGAGGAAGATTAACGATCCGATCGGCCGCCGCGGGTCCTTGATGCCCGCCCGGGCGCGGATGACGGCATCTGCCACGAGCTTGACCGCCTCGTCC
Source organism: Phycisphaeraceae bacterium (assembly GCA_003552605.1). Classification (GTDB taxonomy): domain Bacteria; phylum Planctomycetota; class Phycisphaerae; order Phycisphaerales; family Phycisphaeraceae; genus B1Sed10-187. The sequence continues at coordinate 15,971 of PUNN01000337.1, read as the reverse complement.
TGGCCGATGACCCGTTCGTGAAGAATCTGGTCGAGCTTCATCAGCTTCTCCCGTTCGGACTCGACGAGCCGGGTGACGGGGATGCCCGTCCAGCGCGAGACGATCTGGGCGATCTCATCGGCGGTCACCTCGGTGCGAAGCAGGCGCTTGCCCTCTTCTTCCTGCGGCTGCTCATCGTCTTCGTGCTCGAGCTGCTGCCGCAGTGTGTTGAGCTGCTGGTCGATCTGCGCTGCTTCCTGGAGCAGCTTCTCGCGATGATCGCCGTAGGCGCTTCTGGCCTCGGTGAGAATCTCGTTGAGGCGCTGCTCGAGTTGCTGGAGGCGTTCGCGTCGGCTCTGGACCGAGTCGATGCCCTCCTTCTCGCTCTCCCACTGCGCCCGCATGACATCGGCGCGGCTTCGCAGGTCGGCAAGCTCCTTTCGCAGCGACTCGAGGCGCTGCCGGCTGGCCGCGTCTGTTTCATCCTGAAGCGACTTTTCCTCGATCTCGAGTTGTGTGATCCGGCGGGTGATCTCATCGAGTTCGGCGGGCATCGAGTCGATCTCGACGCGGACCATCGCGCAGGCTTCATCGACAAGGTCGATGGCCTTGTCCGGCAGGAAGCGGTCGGTGATGTATCGCTCGCTCAGCTCCGCCGCGGCCACGAGCGCGGCATCCTGGATGTTCACCTTGTGATGCACCTCGAACCGCTCGCGCAGGCCGCGCAGGATCGACACTGTATCCTCGACGGTGGGGGCATCGATCATCACCGGCTGGAATCGCCGCTCGAGCGCGGCATCCTTCTCGATGTGCTTTCGGTATTCATCGAGCGTGGTGGCGCCGATGCAGTGCAACTCGCCGCGCGCGAGCATGGGCTTGAGCATGTTGCCGGCGTCCATCGAGCCTTCGGCCTTGCCGGCACCGACGATGGTGTGCAGCTCATCGATGAACAGCAGGATGCGGCCTTCACTCTCGCGGATTTCGCTGAGCACGGCCTTTAGCCGCTCCTCGAACTCGCCGCGGTATTTGGCGCCGGCCACAAGCGCGCCCATGTCGAGGGCGAAGACGGTCTTGTCCTTCAGCCCCTCGGGCACATCGCCGCGAACGATGCGCTGGGCAAGGCCTTCGGCAATGGCGGTCTTGCCCACGCCCGGCTCGCCGATGAGCACGGGGTTGTTCTTGGTCCGCCGGGTGAGGATGCGGATGACACGTCGTATTTCACCATCGCGGCCGATGACGGGGTCGAGTTTACCCTCGCGTGCGGCCTCGACGAGGTCGCGGCCGTAGCGCTCGAGGGCTTCGTACGTACCTTCCGGCGAAGCGCTCGTGACACGTTGATGGCCGCGAATCTGACTTAGGGTGTTGAGCACCGCATCGCGGGTGATGCCGAGGGTATTGAGGATGCGGCCGGCCGCGGTGTCTTGGCGCTTCTGATCGAGCATCGCGAGCAGCAGGTGCTCGACCGAGACATACTCGTCCTTCAGCCGGCTGGCCTCCTGCTCGGCGTCGACGAGCATTTCAGCAAGTGCGTTGCTCAGCACGATCTTGCCCTGCTCGACGCCGCGCGCACCGGGGCCGGAGACGCTCGGGCGACGGTCGAGTTCGCGTTCAAGCTCGGTAGCCACGACGTCGGCGGGGCGGTTGAGTTTCTTCAGCAGTCGCGGGATGAGGCCTTCCTCCTGGCGGCACAGCGACAGCAGCAGATGTTCGTTATCCACCTGCGCATGGCCGCGTCGGATGGCCTCGGATTGCGCCTGCGTGAGGGCTTCCTGTGACTTTTCAGTGAGTTTGTTTATATCCATGATTGATAATCCTCTTCATTAACGGGATCTTCCCGGGTCAAAATCAGTGCAAGCCTCCTGTAATTGCTCGAAGAGCTTGCGTTGCTCATCGTTCAGCTTCGCGGGCACCACGATCTTTGCCCTCGCGAGCAGATCGCCGCGCTGCCCGTCGGGCGACTGTCCGCGCTGTTGTGGCAGGCCGCGGCCTTTGAGCCGCAGCTTCTGGCCGCTTTGGGTGCCCGGCGGGACGGTGAGTGTGGCCTCGCCGTCGATGGTGGGCACCGACACCTTGGCGCCGAGGGCGGCTTCCCACGGTGCGAGCGGCAGGTCGACGATGAGGTTGTGGCCATCGACGCTGAATGTGCCGTGGGGTGCGATGCGGAGGGTCAGCAGGACGTTTTCGCCCTTCAGCCGCATCTTCGAGCCGTCGGTGGTGCCGGCGGGGATTTTTACATCGAGTGTCTTCGTCTGGCCGTCAGGTGTGGTCAGCTTCACCTGCCGGCTGCTGCCATGGCATGCCTCTTCGAGCGTGATGTTGAGTTCGGCCTCGCTCGGCGGGGGCGCGGCCCCGGCACCCATGCCGGCGCCGCCTGCGCCCATCTGCTCGGTGAAGTCGCCGAACATGTCGCCGCGCGTACCACCGCCTCTTGCCCCGCTGCGTGCACCACCCTGCGCTCCGGCCTGTCGCAGCAGTTCTTCGAACGGATCGGCCCCATCGGCGCCGCCGCGGTTGCCGAAGAACATCTCGAAGAACTCGCTGAAGCCGCCGGGTGAGAACCCGCCGCCGCGGCCGCCTCCGCCGAAGCGGAACTCGTAACGCTGCCCACCACCGCCCGGCGGCGGTGTGAACTCCTGCCCCGCTTTCCAGTTGGCCCCGAGCTGGTCGTACCTGCTGCGCTTCTCGGGGTCCTTGAGGACCTCGTAGGCCTCGTTGACCTCGCTGAACTTCTGCGAGGCGTCGGGGTCGTCCTTGTTCACATCCGGGTGGTATTTGCGCGCAAGCTTGCGGTAGGCGCGATGGATCTCATCCTGCGAGGCATCGCGGCTGACACCGAGCGTCTGGTAGTAGTCTTTGAACTTCACACTCATATCACTCATTCTTCCCCATCTTGTGCGGCGTTTGCACCGATCCCTCAGGCTGGCGGTGGCGACCCTCCCGTGGACGGGTCAACCACCATACATTTGTACGCAAATGGCGCGCCTAAGCCTGCAAATTATAAGTTGCTTTTGATCAGGAATTTGCGAGATGGGAGCCGCTCGTGGCGGGGCCTGTGACTGCCATATTGGCAGGCGGGCCCGTCGATATCGGCCGTTCGGGCGGCATGAGTCTCGGGCGCGCGCAGTGGGGGCGTGGGCGCGGCGGCGCGGTCACTCCACCGTGACGCTCTTGGCAAGGTTGCGGGGCTTGTCCACATCGTGGCCCCGCAGCACCGCCGCGTGATAGGCGAGCACCTGGAGCGGGATGACCGTCAGCATCGGCTGGAGGGCCTCGGGAACGGCGGGGACATAGAAGACATCCTCGCTGTACTGCGTAATGCGCTCATCGCCCTCGGTGGCCACGGCGATGATCCGGCCCCCACGGGCACGGACCTCTTCGATGTTCGAGATCACCTTCTCGTACTGACTGCCCTGCGTGGCGACGAAGACCACGGGCATGCCCTGGTCGATCAGGGCGATCGGGCCGTGCTTCATCTCCGCCGCGGGCATGCCCTCGGCGTGGATGTAGGAGATTTCCTTCAGCTTCAGTGCTCCTTCGAGCGCCACGGGATAGTTGTAGCCGCGGCCGAGGAACAGCCAGTTGTCGCGGTCGATGCAATGTTCAGTGCAGGCGCGGATGTGATCGAACTGCTCGAGCACGCGCTCGATGTGGCCGGGCATCTGGTCGAGTTCGGTGATGTAGCTTCTCACCACCTCATCGGAGAGGAAGCGGCGCTTGCCGATGTACAGGCTCATCATCGTCAGCACCGCCACCTGCCCGAGGAAGGCCTTGGTCGAAGCCACGCCGATCTCCGGCCCCACGTGCAGGTGGACCCCGGCATCGGTCTCACGGGCGATGGTCGAACCGACGACGTTGACCACGCCGAGGGCAAGGGCACCGCGGTCGCGGGCTTCACGCAGTGCCGCGAGTGTATCGGCCGTCTCACCCGACTGGCTGATGGCGATGGCGACGCTGTCGGGCTCGATGATGGGGTTGCGATAGCGGAACTCGCTGGCGTACTCGCAGCGAGCCGGGACCTTGGCAAGGTCTTCAAGAAGAAATTCGCCGATCAGCCCGGCGTGATAGGCGGTGCCCTGGGCCGACAGGATGAACCGCTTGGCGCGGATCAGCTCGCGGCTGTAGCGGCTCAGGCCGCCGAGCACGACCCGGCCATCCCGGTGATCGAGCCGGCCGCGGAGGCAGTTGCGCAATGCCTCGGGCTGCTCGTAGATCTCCTTCTGCATGAAGTGGTTGAAGCCGTGCAGCTCGATCTGCTCGAGGTCGAAGTCGAGCTGTGTGACCTCGGGCGTGACGGGGATGTTGTCCACGGTGGTGGTCTTGAACTGCACCGCCCACGGCCCGCCATCGCCGAGCTTGTCTTCCGGCCCGGCGCACAGCTTGGCGACCTGGTGGTCCTCGAGCGTGATGACCTGCGAGGTATGGCTGATGATTGCCGCGGCGTCGGAAGCGACGATGTAGCTGTTCTCACCGACACCGATGATCAGCGGTGAGCCCTTCCGTGCGCATATCAGCGTGTGCGGCTCGCGGTCGCACACCACGGCGATGCCGTAGGTGCCATCGATCTCGCGGAGGGCAGCCTGCACCGCTTTTTCGATGTCACCCTGATACAACTCGCAGATGAGCTTGGACAGCACCTCGGTGTCGGTGTCGCTTTCGAAGGTATGGCCCTTCTTGATCAGATACTTCTTGAGCGTGCTGTAGTTCTCGATGATGCCGTTGTGGACGAGGGCGATGCGGTGGCCCTCGTGCGTGACGCCGCCATGGGGGTGGGCGTTGGGCTCACTCGGGGCGCCGTGGGTGGCCCACCGCGTGTGGGCGATGCCGAGGGTGCCGTTGAACCCACCGTTTTCGTTGACCATGGCCTCGAGCACGCTGACGCGGCCGACCGACCGGCCGACATGGATGCCCTCATCGTTGACCACGGCGAGGCCGGCCGAGTCGTAGCCGCGATACTCGAGGCGCTTGAGCCCCTCGATCAACAGCGGGGTGACCTGCCTGTTGCCGACGTATGCCACGATTCCACACATGCCTGGCCCTTCCTGTAAGCGTTGCGGCGTCGCCGCGATCGTCACTGCTGACCTTCCCCCCGGCACGTATCCCCGGCACCCGCACCATCGGCTGAGCCGGCCGTGGCCGGTCCACCTTGGCAGTATCGGCCCGATGCGGCGTTCGGTCCACCGGCGGTCGGCGCGGCGTTCGCCGCGGCGGCCCGACCGAGGTGCATGACACGCCTAGCGGATCCTCTTTTACGCAAAAGCAAGGGCAAGGGGGTGGCGTGGTCAGCGGCCGTCTGCGGCCGATGGCCATGCGGCCTCCAGGGATCACGGCGCCCCGAGCGCCTTGCAGCCTCGCATGGCCATCGGGCTGAAGACAGCCCGCTGACCATGCCACCCCCCGGGTTGCCCGCCGCGGCGCGTGTCATGCGGCGGCCCGACCGGCCGTGAGCGGCCCTTCCGCCCGATCCCGGAGGCCGGATATTCCGGAGGTGCCATCGGGGCACTTCCGGAGGTCCGGGGTCCGGGGGACCGGGGGCGATGTGAACAGTATACGGGGCAACGGGGGGCCATGGTCACAGTGGACTCGAATCGGCCTCGATTCTGCCTGCTTGCGAGGGGTCGGCGTGGAGGTGGGCCTGCCAGGGCTCACCCGGCCGGTCGCCCGGGGCGTGATGGCGATAGGCCACCGCCTCATGGGGCCCGGGCGGCAGGGCGATCTCCCAGAATCCCTGCCCGCGCGGATAGCGCTGGCTGACCATGCATGGCGCTCCGGCATTGAGCACCGTCAGGTGATTAGCTTCAGCCAGCCGCGCCTTCAGGCCCGCCCCGGGGGTGGGGGGCGCGGCGGGTGTGGTCTCAACCGCGGGCAGCAGCCACGGTTCATGCACATGGCCATGACAGAAAATGGTGCGGCTGCGGCAGTTAAGCAGGAGCTCGAGCAGCGGGGCGCTATCGGCGAGCCGATGGTCCCACTTCTGCTGCCGCTGCGCGGGCATTAGCACGGGATAGTGGCAGAGCATGAGCACGCCGCGCTCCGCAGGGGTCTGATCGAGTGCTTTGGCAAGATCATTCAACTGTCTTTTGCCCACGCGACCCCGGCTGCTCAGCATGCGTGGAACAGCGCTGTCGATCGCGAGCAGGTCCCACCCACCGTTGAGGTGCAATCGCAAGGGAAACGAGTCGGGTACGAGCGCGCTGCAATGCCGCTCGAGCCCGCGGCCAAGCATGGCGCTGAAAGTGTAACGGTCATGATTGCCCGGGAGGATCAACGTGGGGTGCCGTTCGATCAGCGGTTTGATCGCCGCGGCGACCGCCGCGAACTCCCCCGGCAGCGCCGTGGTCGTCAGGTCCCCGCTCATCAGCACGCGGTGGGGGGCGAGTTCGATCGCGCGGCGGACGGTTTCGGGCAGCAACCGCCGGTCGAACCGGCGCCGCCTGCGAAGCCACAGGTTCAACTGACCGAGCAGTCGCTTGCCAAGCAGCCGCCACGGCCAGGTCATCAACCGGTAATAGTGGATGTCTCCGATCAGCAGCAGGCGAACCGGCTCATCCTCACCAGGCGTGGTTGTCGGGGTGTCATTGTTCACAGCCGGCATGTTACCCCAACACATGTGAAGGCAGAGATGCCGACCATGCGACTGCCAGGATGACGGAGGTATCGCCGGTGGCCCTGCTGCGTGTGGCCTTTCGGGGCACTATTCGTGTGGCGATCGGGGCGCGGCGGGCTTTATCCACAGCGCCGTGGTGACGTGCCGGGGGTAGTAGCTGCCGGCCTTGGCCAGGCGTTGCGAGACAAGCATCTGATCGCTGAGTGTCCGCTCGGCCGCGGCGTGTTGCATCCAGCCTGTGAACTCGCGAAGTACCGTCGGGCAGACCGCTTCGGTGTCGATGCCGAGGATGGATTCGAGCACGTAATGACACAGCACACCCTTGCTTGGCCATGAGTTATCGCTGCCACTGGAAAGGCGCAAGCCACCGGTCTCCGGTTCGAGGGCAGCGCCGGGTTCGAGGCATGTGCGGGCGTGATCGGCGAGCATCTGCATCAACCGGTCATGGCGCTGGAGTTGCCCGGCCAGGCCGCACCACGCGGGCACTGCCAGCGGCTCGATGGCGGCGATGACCAGCGGCCCTTGCCCCTGGTCGAGGTTGCCGGGCAGGCAGCGGCGTGCGGTGTCGAAGCGCTGCTCGATCGCCGCGGCGGTGCGCTCAGCCACCGCGCGGGCGCGGGTGGCTTCGGTCTCACGGCCGGCCTGGATCAGCATCGCCTCGAGCATCACCGCCGCACACCACGCCTTCACGTGAACGTAGAGATTGCCTCGTGCCGAGCAGAGAGCCGGGTCGAGCGCATCGTAGGTGGTGATCTCGTGGCCACCTTCACCGCAGCGCGAGCTTTCACCCTCGAGCATCCCGTTGCGCTTGGCGGGGTCGGGGTCGTCGCGGTTCTCAAGGCTTTCGACCAGCGCCGCCGCCGTGTCGGCCCAGCGCCGTTGCGTGGCCTCATCGCGCTGTGTCAGTACGTACGCCGCAATGCAGTAGGCCCCGTTGAGCACCTGCTCCGTGGTCATGTGGCAGTAGTGCCGCGTGCCGGTCATCTCATAACCGGAACGGTGCGGCGGCGCGTAGCAGGTGTAGTTGCCCTGGTCGTGGCAGAAGGCGAGGCCGCCGGGGTGGTTGAACGCCGTCTCCCCGCGATGCCGGGTCTGGTCGGTATAGCTGTAGCGCTCGATGTAGAGGTCCATGATGTTGCGGACCACCCACGGAAACCGCCAGAGTTCCCACGGCAGGTGATCGGCCGCAAGATCGAGCGTGTTGCGCCAGGCGAACTGGCCTTCGCAGACGCTGTACAGCAACCGGCCATCATCGGTTTCGATCAGGGAGGTGTTGGCGGCGTGACCGCGTATAGCCTGGGAGAACAACTCGAGGCGTCGCGGGTCGCTGGTGGCTGTCGAAGTCTCGGCATCGAATTGCCTGCACTCCTGCCGGATCGCCTCGGCGCGGTCGAGCACTGCCTCGCACACGGCCTCGACACTGTCATACCAGCGCGTATAGGCATAGCGGCCGTGGATGCCCTGCGTCGCTCGGCCGGGTCGGTAAAAGCCGAAGGCGAAGCGCATGGTGCAATGCTGACCTGCCGGCACGGCGAAGGCGATAACTCCCTCATTGCCTCCCGGGTGGTCGACGGGATGGGGATTTTCGAGGTGGTGGCGGACACTGTTGTCGCGGATGGTGAACACCTCCTGCCCGGCCGGCCGCGCGGCCAGCGCCCAGTGATCCTTCATCGCCAGGCCACACAATTGACCGGGTGCGGACCAGTCCAGCGGCCTCATGCGGCCATCGAGGCGATAGCCAAGCCCCAGGAAGCCCCATGCGGCCTCATCATGGCTGCGATTGTCCACTTCCAGTTCGAGCAGCAGGCCTGGGATGCAGGCGGCGGAAAGGTCCTCGCCGGACTGCGGGTCCGGGATGGCAGGGTGGGGCGTGTAAACCTTCAGCGTGAGCGGCCCACCGGTGAAGGCATCCACGGCCGGCGTGAGCTCGCGGCGGATCGAAGCCGGGTCGATCGTTTGCCCGTGGCGGCTGCCGGCAGCCCCGGGTGCTGCGAGGTTGCGGGCCTCGACATCCACTTGCGCTGCGCCGCGGTAAAACGGCAGCAGCGTCACCTGCCCGGGGCCGCGGCTGACCCCGGCGAGCAGGTCGGCCGACTCGGCCACGGCGAGGGCCTCGGTGTCAATGCTCACCCCGCGGCCGGCAAGGCCGAAGGTCAGACTCGACCAGGCGCCGATCGGGGCATGATGCGTCATGAAAAGCGGGCAATGGTGGGCGGTCATGTTTCAACTCACGGTTTGGCATGCCAGTTCGCAGCTCGACTGCCTGTTCTGGCTGGATTATATCGTTTCGCAGTGCGGATACGCCAATTGCGGCCCGATAGTTGGCGGAGAAGCCACGGGAAACGGAGAAGATGCGGAACAGGGGGGAGCGAGCGGCGCGCCAACACGCACCTCTGTGGGGTAGAGCTTCTGCAGGGATCAGAATTTCGTGTATTTAGGGTTTTTCGTGGTTGCCTTCCTCACTTTCGTGGCGTGACGGCATCGAACGATCATTCGACTGCATGGAGACACGAGCGGAAAGAATATCCATGTGTTGATGTTCTGCTTCAATGAGGGTGAACAAGATAGAGCGGCACCGGCAAAGCGCATGGTGGAACTGTGGAGGTGATAGCGATGGGAGAAGAAACTACGAAAAGCACGAAAGACACGAAAAAACCATTGTAGGATGCTGCTTGCGTCATCACGATGATGGGGCAGGGGAGAAACTACGGAAAACGCAGAAAACGCGGAAAAGGAGAGGGTGAACGGCGCGCCAATGCGCACCTCTGTGGGGCGAGTCTGTTACACAGATCAGGATTTCGTGTATTTAGGGTTTTTCGTAGTTGCCTTTCTCACTCCCGTGGCGTGACGGCCTCGAACGATCATGCGACTAAAGCGAGACATGAGCGAGCGGTAGGAATGTCCAGGTGGTGATGACCTGCTTCAACGAGGGTGAACAAGGTAGCGGGGCGTCAGGTCAGTGCATGGTGGAACTACGAGGGGAAAGCGATGGGAGAGGACACTACAGAAAGCACGAAAGACACGAAAAATCTACTGTGGAATGCTGCTTGCGTCATCGCAATGATGGGAAAGGGGACAAACTACGGAAGACGCGGAAATCGCAGAAAGGGAAGTGATCTGAGCGATGTGCTGCCCTTTTGCACGGACAGCGGATGCGAGGGGGGCAGATATTGCTGATTCATTCTGTTGCACTGCGGTCTGAAGATACCGGGTGCTTCCTTGTCTCTCCCTCTCCCCTCGGGAGAGGGCTGGGGTGAGGGGGATGCAGGACACCGGCCAGGCAGGCGAACGCATGTAGCTTGGATGGCATGGTCGGCAGTCATCTTCGGCTGATGGCTATGGCGGCCCATCATCCGATACGACCCCGCGAGACGGCTAACGCTGCGCGGCCTCGTGGGCTTGCATCTCCAGTGCCGTTGCGGTGAATGCGTGATTGGAGCGCCGGTGGTCAGTCGCGACCGTTGAGACGGTGTTGCAATTGTGCTTCGAACAGGTCCGCAGGTTCGGGCACCTCATCCCAGTCTGCAATGATGCAGCCCTTGTCAAGGCCATCGGGCATCAGCCAGAGGTCGTGGTCGCGGCGGTCGAGTTCGACGCCCCGGATGCCCACCAGCGCACCGGTGGGCATCAATGCCGGCTGAGCGACCCAGTCGGCGCGATCGCCGGTGATGTGGATGTTCCAGTGGACCATCCGGCGGCCGTTGAAGGGGCCGAAATCACGCCGCCCGCCCGGGCCACCGGTGTTGGTCATCTCGATGGCGGTGCGGACCGAATCGAACGACATCCCACCGTGGGAATCGAACGTGCCATGCTCGAGCTTGCCGCGGCGCCATACGTTGCCACTGCTGAGCCCCTCGGTGTTGAGCCCGTGATCGGGCCGTGATTCGATGCGGAAATCCTCGAACAGATTGTCATGCACGCTCGCACGGCACATCGTCCCGTGGTGGTTGGGCCGGCCGGACAGCCGCCAGCGCGACAGCGTGTTGTTAGCCGAGGCGTTGGTGACGATGATGCCGTTGTCGGCATGCTCGATCCAGACGTGGCGCACCCAGCAATGCGCCGCGCGGCTGAGCATGATGCCGTTGTAACCCTCCTCGCGAAGATGCGGCCGCTTTTCGGTTTCAGGGAAACGGATGGACAGTTGCTCGACCCCGACTTCCTCGATGAAGGGCGCCCCGGGGTCGAGGATGAGTTCCCAGTCATCCCGCACATCGAGTCGCAGCGGCTTGCGGAACCGGATGCGGTCATCGTCCACGGCCTCGATCTCATTGACCCAGTGCCAGGTGAGCACACCATCGCGCATCGCACCGCCGAGGTTGCCGAAGTGGGCATCGTGCATGGACTCGTGGCCGGCGATGTGGCGGGCAAGTTCAATGTCGCCACGCCAACTCATCATGATGGGCCGGCCGGTGTGTTGCTCAAGACGCCGGGCCTGCTCAGGTGTGACGGTGATGTCGCGGTCACCTTTTTCCGCAGTGGTGGTGATCGTGATGGCATCGGGGCCGGGAGAGAGACCCTCGAAGGGGGCTTGCGGGCCATCGGGCTCGATCCAGATCAGGCCGCCGTACCAGGAACCGTTGATGTTCTGCCCGCGTTCGAACAGGTCGTTGACCGGCTTTTCGAAGCGCAGCGCTGTCTCTCGCGGCCCCTCGCCGCGCAGCACGATGCCCGATTCATTCAGCGCCAGTACGCGCGTGAGGCGGTAGTCGCCGGCGGGGACGAGCACGGCGCCACCGCCGGCTTCGGCCGCGACGTCGATGGCCTTGTCGAAGGCATCACTGTCATCGGTTTCGCCGTCACCCTGCGCACCGTGCTCGCGCACGTTGGCTACCACGGGCGGTTCGGGCAGTGGCCGTTCGCTGTAGCGATAGCCAGCATGGGAGATATTGGGGAGGTTGGGATGGTGGTCGGGTGCGTTCATGAATTCTCGAAACAGCGCTTCGCTGGTGGTGTGGGTTAACAAATCATCGGCCCACGCGGTTGTCGGCAGATTCACCGGCATCGCCGCGATGCCCGCGATGACAAGCAAGAGGCGGCAGGCGCATCGAATACTCAGGCGCATCGACCATCTCTCAGGCAAGGCGTGGCGGGTAAGCCGCAGCCACACGGCTGCCGGTACGAGGCGGGGCACACAGCCCGTAGTCTACCACGAACGGGCGATTGTGCCATCGATGCAGAACGGGACTGCGGATTGCGGGTACATGATACGCGCTGCGGAAAGCCCGCTGACGATGCCACCCTGAACACCTTGGTTCCGGACATCGGGTCATCAATGGAAACGGGTAGGTGGGGATGGAACTACGAAATGCGCGAACTACACGAAAGAGGGCAAGGCAGGAATTGCTGCTTCAACAACATGTGCCCGGGTATCCATCATCTGTGCGCGCCGCGGGTTCTGGCGTGTCAATACTGTGGCTGTGTCGTTGCGGTTGCGATCCGGTGGAGTGCGGTGGTGAGCGACGGTTGAGTGTGGGAGGAACTACGGAAAACGCGGAAAACGCAGAAGGAGATTTCTGCGCGTGCCGGCGCTTGCAGTTTGCTTTTGGGGCATCGAGGGCCGGATTCCACTGTCCGATGGCAGGTCGGGACCAGGGAAAAGCCATGGATGCGTGTATGGCAGTGTGTCGTCTGGCTGTGATCGCTGGCGCTGGGCGGTGCAGGGCGGTTGCAGCACAGCCGGGCCGCTGCGGTGTTATTCGATCACCACCATCACGTGGCCGTCATCCGTGCTCAGGCTGATGTGGACATAGCCATCGCGGTATTCGTATTCAAGCTCGCGCTCGTAAGGCGCGGTGTAGACGCGGCGGGGTTTGCTGTCACGGTGGATGGCCAGTGGCAGGTGGCGAAGCGGTGTGGCCTCTTCCACGATGTCGAGCGTCGGCGTTCGGCGCTGCGGGGCGAAGCTGAGCACGTGAACGATGTGCTGGCGGCGCTTACGCATCAGCGTCATCTCGACATGGCTCGGGGCTTCGGTCTGGATCAGGCGATGGGGTAGCAGCCGGTCGATGCAGTGGCCGAGCAGATCGCGGTACGCGATGTTGCCGTGCGTGGCGAAGGCTTTGAAGATCGGGTAGGCGATGCTGATGGTGCGGCCGCTGCCGACCACGCACCAGGCGTTGCCCGGCTTGTCCGTGGGCGTCTGCGCGTGTGAGCAGAAGTGTTCCCACGAGCGCTCGAAATAGGGTTCGACGATCCGCGCCAGCCCCTCACTGCCCCGCCGCGGCCGCAGTTGCAGGCCCCGCTCGTACATCACCGGGTCGGTCTTGGGGTCGGCCCCGGTCAGTTCCGGCAGCAGTCGCATGTAGGTGGTCCCGTAATCGCTCGGGCCATCGATGTGGATACCGAGGCGGTCGAGCACGGGCTCGGCCGATTCACCCGCCGGATCGAGCAGCGCTTCGCCGCAGACAAGCATCGCAGCACCCCCATCCACGCGCGCCTTGAGCTTCGCCGCGAGTTCGGCATCGATGCGGACGTGCTCGGGTACGATGATAAGCGCGTAATCATCGAGCTTGTGCCCGGGTGGAATGAAGTCGAACTGCACGTGGAGCTGCTGAAGCGCCCTGACCACGCCTTCTTCCGTACCGCCGGGCTCGACGTGATACGGCCCATCCACCGGCCGGATGACCGCCGCCTCGGTCACGGGCTTTGCATCCTCGCACCACGGCTCGCATGCCTCGACGTGGCGGTAGACGCTGCCGATCAGTTCATACGCGGCCGGGTCGAGCGTGCCGCGGGGATGAAGCTGATCGCCAATGCTGCACCCGGCGCCGTGGGCGAGCATCTGACAGCACTCGTACATCAGCGCGGCCTGCGGCTTGAGCCCGCCGAAGTCGGCCCAGCTCTTGTGAAAACGCGCCGTCATCCCGATCACCGGCAGGCCGAAGTTGCGTGCGAAGCGCACGTTCAGCGGGAAGTAGCTGTAGCCCCAGCCACCGGTGGGCAAAGCCTCGATCTCGACGTGGCGAAGATATTTCTTCTCTTCACCAAGCAGGGCCTTGGGCCGGCTGTTGAACCAGATCTTGCACGGATTGCCCTTGTGCGCCTGATCGACCATCCGCTTGAACCGGGTCATGTAGTTGCGCGTGACCTGCCGGGCGTGGCGGGCACGGTCGGCCGGATCGGTGGGGTCGAGCCCGGCCTTCTTCATGCTGTCGATGGCCCAGGGCGTGGCGCTTTGCACATCGAAGCAGATGTCGAGGAAAATGCCATCAGTGGGCGCGAACGTGCGAAGCACCTCATCAATCTGCTCGGCGAGGAATTCCTGGTAAGGGCTGGTCATGTCGAGGATGGACCAGTCGGCGATGAAGGGGCCGCCCCGCACCGGCGCGCCATCCGGCCGCCGCGCGATCCATTCGGGATGCTGGTTCGCGGCGTACTCATCGAACAGGACGCTGATGTAGATCGGCGCCTGCATGTCGCGCTCATGCAGCACCTCGATCTGCTCACCGAGCAGGTCGAGCCCGCGTGGCAGGGTTGGGTGTCGCTCCGGCCGGTCGGTCTGGTAGTAAAGATGGCCGTGGTGACACTTGGCGAAGACGGTCACGCTGTTGACCCGCGCCTGATCGAGGGTCTCGATGAAGGCGCGGCGGTCCCAGCCGTGGCCCACATCGCCGATGGCGATGCTCGTGTGGAAGTCGAGGTGAATCTGGCGGAAGGGGAGCTTCAAGGGCATGGCAGGCTCGGATCAAAGAGGGACAGGTCGGGGTTCCATGACCCGCGTTTCATCGGGTCACCGTTTCATATGGTAACAATTTCAAGTCAATGCCCGTCGACGTGCTCGCCAAGCATGGGCTGCACTTCAGCGAGCATTCTCGCAAGTGTCTGCTGATCCTGCGCCTCGGCATTGAAGCGCAACAGCGGCTCGGTGTTGCTCGGCCTGACGTTGAACCAGAAGCCGCCGCCCTCGGCCGCCGGCTTTTCCCAGGCATCAATGGTGACCCCATCGAGGTCATCGACCTCAGCGGTCTTGCTGTAGCGCTGCCGCAGTGCATCAAGCACGGCCGCCTTATCCTCGACGCGGAAGTTGATCTCACCGGATTGCGGGTACTTGAGAAACGGCGCGATCAGCTCGCTCATCGGCCGGTCCTGCTGCCCGAGCATGCTCAACACCAGGGCAAAGGTGATCGCCCCCGAGTCGGCGTTGTAATTGTCGCGGTAGTAGAAGTGGCCAGAAAGCTCACCGCCGAAGACGGCGCCATGCTCGCGAAGGGCCGCCTTCATGAAAACATGCCCCACCCGGCTCCGCACCGGCCGGCACTGGTGGGCCTCAATCGTCTCTTGCACCACCTTGCTCGAGCGCAGGTCGTATGCGATGGCTGTCGGGGCGTATTTTTCTGCGAATCGCGTGGTCAGCAGCGCCGTCAGGTGATCGCAGCCGAGGATGTTGCCTTTTTCATCGGTGAACATGCAGCGGTCGGCATCGCCATCGAAGCACGCCCCGAGGTGAGCCTGGTGCTGGCGCACCCCTTCCTGGGTCGGCACCATGTTCTCGGCCACGAGCGGGTTGGGCTCATGGGCAAAGCCCTTGCCGATCTCGAAGTTAAGCGGGATGATCTCGAGGTTCTCGAGCCCCTCGAACACCTTCGGCACCAGCACCCCGGCCATGCCATTGGAGGCATCGACAAAGACCTTCGTGGGCTTTCGCGGCGGGGTGAAGAAGCTGAGAACGTGCTCGCGGTACGGGCCCCACAGGTCCTGCTGCTCATACCGGCCTTTCACCTCGAGGCTGCCCGGGCCGTGATCGGCCGGCAACTCCAGGGCCAGGCGCTGAATTTCCTTCAGGCCCGTGTCCGCACCGATCGGCCGCGCCTCGCGGCCGGAAATCTTGAAGCCGTTGTACTCGATCGGGTTGTGACTGGCCGTGGTCTGGATGCCACCGATGGCCCCGAGATGATTCACGGCAAAGTAGATGAACGAGGTGTCGCACAGGCCGAGGTCGATCACATCGCAGCCGGCACAGCGGATGCCCTCGGCAAGCGCCTCGCTCAACGAAGTGCTGCTCGGTCGCATGTCGCGGCTGATGAGAATCGTGCCGGATCGCCCCTCTGCGAGGAAGCGGGCGGTGGCAAAACCGATCTTCCATGCATCCTGCTCATCGAGCATGTCGGGATAGATGGCGCGGACGTCGTATGCCTTGAATATCTTTTCCAGCATGGTCAGGCTCCTGTAGGGCATCGGCGGGGAGCAGCGGTGCCGCCCGCCGCGGGCCGGCGATGTTACACGGTGGGGGCGGGGATTTCAGGCTCATCACGCCGGCCGGGCCGCCAGCGGGTGCATGACACTCCTCGCGGGGTGGGGTGGGGGTGATATGCTATACGCGGTTGCCGCTACGGAAGGCGGCAGGTCGGTTTATACAAGGAGGTCCGTGATGCCGGCACTGACAACTCGG
>PUNN01000099.1 GCA_003552605.1 Phycisphaeraceae bacterium | reverse complement strand
GATCTCGGCCGTAACGCTGACCGGCTCACCGAGCATCCAGAGCAGAAAGTCGGCGGCGTGGGCCGCATCATCGGCCCACATGCCGCGGTTGAGACTGACATCCACATGCCACGATGAGGCAAAGTGCTCGCCCCACAGGTGCGTGCTGAGCCCGTGGCGGCGCCGGAGCATGAACACGCGGCCGATGACGCCTTCATCGAGCAGGCGCTTCATCTCGATGTTCTGCGGGTCGGCCCGCATCTGCCAGGCCATGGTGAACCGCACGCCGGCCCGCTGCACGGCGGCGATGATGCGGTCGGCTTCATCCATGCTCAGCGCCATGGGCTTCTGGAGGATGATGGCCTTGCCTGCTGCCGCGGCCTGCTCGACCAGGTCGGCGTGGAAGGCGGTTTCGGCGGCAATGACCACGGCGTCGATGTCTGCGCGCGCCAGCAGGGCGGCGGCATCATCCACGGCTTCGATCTGGTGCGTGCCGGCAGCCTCGGCCAGCCGTGCCGGGTCGCGGTCATGGCCGGCGATGAGTCTCACGCCCATGTCCGGGTTCTGCCGCCACTGGTTGCAGTAGGCGTTGACGTGCCCGTGGGCGAAGCCGAGGATGCCTATGCGGGTGCTCATGGTCGTGTCTCGGTGGCCGTGGCCGTGTCCGGGCGCCGGTGGGTATTGATCACCTGGCGCTGCAGGCCTGGAGGCATGCCTGTATGTGCCCGCGCGTCTCGGCGGCGATGATCGCGCACTCGGTGATGCCGTATTCCTTGGCGCCGATGACCTCCAGGTCCACCGGGCCGGTGTAGCCGTGCTCGTGCAGGATGCGGATGTAGCCCAGCAGGTCGATGTCGCCGCGGCCGTTGGCCTGATCCTCGGGCTTGCCCGGTCCCTGCTGGCGGCCCTTGCAGTCGCGGATGTGCACGTGCCGCACGCGTCCGATGACCGCGGCCAGCGCCTCGACGGGGTTCTCCCCGGCGCGGTGGATGTGTGAGGGGTCCATGTCCAGGCCGAAGTTGGGATGGTCCACCGCCTCCAGCAGGCGCAGGGTGGTGGGCGTGTCGAACACGGCCTGCCCCACGTGTGCCTTGGCGCACAAGGTCAGGCCATGGTCGGCGGCCATCGCCGCCAGTTCGCTGAGCGTGGCGATCGACTCCTGGAAGCTGGCCTCATCGCCGCTCTTGCCACCGGGGCCGCAGTTGACGATGGGGCAGTTGAGCCTCGCTGCGGCCTGGAACGTGCGGCTCATCAGTTCCCGGTCGCGCGAGGGCTGCTCGATGGCGAGGATGGGAAACTCGTAGGCCTCGGAAAGGCGAATGGCCTCATCGGCCGTCTCCTGCCAGCGGTCGAGCACCAGGTGCTCGCTCATGCCGCTGATGGCGGAAAGCTCGATGCCATCGTAGCCGCAGGCGCTGGTCCAGCGGAAGGCCGTTTCCATGTCGTGGCCGCCGAAAAGAACGGAATTGACGCCGAGTTGCATCTGTTGCGGTCTCCTTGTTTCACAGTTACAGCCGGCCGCCGGGGGCGACCGCGGCCGGGGTCTTACAGATCGATCACCCGTCCCGTTTCCCAACTTTCGATGGCGGCTTCGATCACGAGCTGCGCGGCCAGGGCATCGCGTCCCTTGCCTTCGACCCTGTCCGGTGGCGTGCCGTCTCGCAGGTCGTCGATCCAGGCATCGATCCGTGACTGGAAGGTGTCGCCGAAGCTCTTCATGTTGCCCGGATGGTCGTAGGCTTCCTGCTGAAGGTCGAAGCGGGGGGTGAAGATGAGTCTCTCGCAGGCATCCTCAATCACCATCTTGGCTTTCGATCCAACCACCTCGAGGCGTTCCAGCCCCCAGGGCGAGCCAGGGCCGCCACCATCATAGCTGCCCATCAGGTGGCCGAGCGTGCCATCGGCAAACAGCATGTTCACGTGTACGTTCGACCAGATCGAACGGCCCTCGCCTTTCTTGAAGAACGCGTGAACCCGCGCCACTTCACCGCCGAAGTAGCGCATCACATCAATCGAGTGCGGATGCAGCGCCCGCATGTGGAAATGCGGGCTCGATTCGTTGCGGTTGGTGATCCACATGAACATGTTGATGAAGTTGACTGGCCCGAGCCGGCCCTCATCCAGCCACTGCCTGGCCCTGGCCGCGGCGGGCGTGAAGCGGTGGTTGAGGTTGATGGCGTAGCGCACGTTCTTCACCCGCGCGGTCTCGACCATGCGCCTTGCCTCATCGATGCGGTTGGAGATGGGCTTTTCACCGAGTACGGGGATACCGGCCTCGAGCAACTCGAGGGTGGGCTTGCAGTGGTCGCCGCCGTTTTCCTCACCGGCGGTGCAGACGCTGGCGGTATCGAGCTTCAGCCCGGCGGCGAGCATCTCGGCCACGCTGTAGAAGGCGGGGCACTCGAACTCAGCCGCGGCCTTGTCCGCCCGCTCGGGGATCAGGTCGCAGACGGCGGCCACCATTGTGTGAGGGTTGTTGCGGTAGCAACGGGCGTGGTTGTTGCCGATGCCGCCAAGGCCGACAATGGCGATCTGAAGCATGGCATGTTTCCTCTTGACCGGGAATGAGGTCGGGGCATTTCGGGGGGACACCGCGCTGCGGCGCGCCACTGCGCGTTTACGTGACATTCACAACCGTTTGCTGCTCAACAGATTCGATCGCGGCGGCGAGCACCTTCTGCGCGGCAAGGCCATCGGCGCCGGAGCCGTCGATCAGCTGCGGCGACACGCCTTCGCTGACTTGGCGCAGAAAGGTGATGATGCGCTCGCGGAAGGTCTGCTCAAAGCCGCCGCCACTTTCGAAACCGCCAAAGACCGGGTCAGTATAGACCCGCTTGACCGGGTCGCCGGCAGGATAGAGCGTCACCTGCCGCCACATGTCCTCGAGCACAAACCGGCCCTTCGTCCCGGCCACCTCGCAGCGTTCCATGGGGTGGCCGCGGGCGATGTCGTAACTGCCGGTCAGCGAGCCGACCGCACCGCTGGCAAAGCGCATGTTGAACTGCGCGGTAGACCAGATCGACCGCCCGGGCGCCTTCATCGCAAAGCACTGCACGGCGTCGATGTCGCCGCAATAGTAGCGCATCAGGTCCACGGTGTGCGGGTGCAGTGCCTTGATGTGGAACCAGGGCGAGGACTCGGCGGGGTTAAAGATCCACATCGCCACGTTCGCCAACAAGAGATCGCCCAGCAGGCCTTGATCCATCCACTGTCTCGCCAGACGCGCTGCGGGTGTGAAGCGGTGGTTGAGGTTGATCCCGTAGCACACGCCGCGCTGCCGTGCGGCCTCGACCATGCGCTGGGCTTCCGCGATATCGTTGCTGATGGGCTTTTCACCGAGCACGTGGCAACCGGCCTCGATGGCCTGCATCGTGGGGGTGTAATGGTCCGAGCCGTATTCATAGCCGCCGGTGCAGATCCCGCACACATCCGGGTGCAATGCATCGAGCATCTGCCTGACGTCGTAGAAGGCGGGCACACCGAGCCGGCTTGCGGCGGCATCGGCCCGCTCGCGGTCGATGTCGCAGACACCGACCAGTTCGGCCAGCTCGGCCTCGCGGTAGATGCGGGCGTGTCGATTGCCGATCGGCCCCATGCCGATTACACAGGTGCGCAGCATCCGAATGCTCCTGACGGCCGGCGCGGCCACGGGGCTGGGGCGCCGGGGCGTGCTGGGCGCGGCCGGGTCGATGGCGGCTCCTCCCAGCGTGTGACAGATTACGATGCGGTCGGTACCGCTGCCAGCACGACATTGCATCAGAGTTGTACGATATTGTGCATGGCAGACCCCACCGTCCCGACCCTCAACATCGACAGCCTCGGCCCATCGGCCCAAGCAGGGCTGTGCGTGCAGCGCCATGCCAATCACGGCAACACTGCAGCGCACGATCACGTCTTTCACGAGATCGTCTACATCGAGGCCGGTAGCGTCGAGCACGAAACCGCCGCGGGACGGCAGCGCCTGAGGCCAGGTGATGTGATCGTGTTGCGCCCGTACGTGTGGCACGCCTATCACGATGCGCGGCGGCTGACGCTGATCAACTGCCTTTTCGATGGCCGGCTGATCCGCCGCTTCGACGACCTGCTGCGTGCGGTGCCGGGCTCGTTCGACCTGTATCGCCGCCGCGAGCGCCGACCGCGGAGCGAGGCTCCCATCGTCCTGCACTGCCGCCCGGCACAGCGAGCGGCCCTGCTGCGGCGTCTGGACGCCATCATGGCCGAGCGGGAGGCCGGCGAGCCGGGCTGGGAATTGGCCGCCACCACTGGGCTGCTGGATGTGCTGCTGATCGTGGCGAGGCTGTGGGGGCGAGTGTGGTCGCCGCCGCAGGTCGAGTTGCCGGCACGCACAGAGCAGGCGCTGTTCGACACCGTCATCTACTTGGAAGACCACTACACCGAACTGGTAGACCTCGAGTACCTTGCACGGCGAGTGAAACTCAGCCGCTGGCACCTTTCGCGCAGCTTCAGCCGGCGTATGGGCATGGGGGTCATCGAATACATTCACCGGCTGCGCATCGAGGAGGCCTGCCGCCGCCTGCGCCTGGGTAACGAGCCGATCGGGCGCATCGCCATGGAACTTGGCTACGGCGAGATCGCCTACTTCACCCGTCGCTTCCGCAGTCTCATGGGCCAGAGCCCGCGTCAGTATCGCGCCGACCGGCGTGGCCAGGCTCCGCACGCGATGGTGGAGTATTGAGGTGAGGGGGATGGATTCTGTGCGATGAAAGGGGAAGCTGGATGTTCAACCCAGGCAAATCGCGCGGCGGGAGAAGCGGTCGGCATCGGCCTGGTGAATGCTGCGCACGCTGTGGGCGAATCGCGCGGCGAGTTCCACGAAGTCACGGCGGTTGGCCTCGCTCAACGCCTCGATCAGCGACTCGGGGAGCTGCTGCGGGCCGAACATCGCCCCGAACAGGCCGCAGGCCATTCCGGCGATCGAGTCGCAGTCGCGCCCGTAACAGACGCCTGCGCGCAAGGTCTTGAGGAAGTCACCCTGGCCGTACTTCAATGCAGCCAGGGCGACGGGCACTTCCTCGATGCTCATCACACGCGAGGGACGCCCCACATCCGAGGGCCGGCTGAGGTCGACCGCCAGGGGCTTGTCATCGCTGGTGTGGCGGGTGCGCTGGTCGAACGGCGCCACCGCCTGGCGCACCGATGTGATGAAGTCGGGCAGCGAGGCATCCGGCTCGGCCGCGGCAACGGCGGCGCTGCTGGCGGTGCGTGTGCCGTCACGGGCGAGGTTGAGGGCCGCGGCGATGACATCATCGATCGAATCGCAGGCAAAGCCCTGGGCGAACGCCGCCGCGAGGACCGCCGCGGCCTCGACCGCGAACGATTCGTTGTGCGCCAGGGCAATGGCCGCCGCCTCCTGGTAGGCCGCTTCGGGGTCACCGCCATTGACCGCGCCCACGGGCATGATCCACATGGCCGCACCACAGTTGACCATGTTGCCGATCCCGGCGCTGCGCGGCTCGGCGTTGTTGAATCCGAGGCGCCAGCGCGGGTACTTCTCCGGCACCCAGAGCCGCTCGAAAATGGCCATCTCCTGCTGATACTCCGGCACCCACACCCGTTCGTTGACCACGCGCGGCAGCAGGTGGTCGGCGTAGCCGTAGGCATCGAGATGCGTGCCCGCGGCCATGTACGCGTGCATCAGCGCCTCGATCATCAGCGTGTCATCGGTGATGCGGCCATTGCCCTTCCAGTAATGGCTCACACCATCCCAGCCCTGTGGCGGGATGAACCGGGTGAAGTCCCAGTCGCTGAACCTTTCCAGGATCGCATCCGGCCCCCAACCTTCCACAGGCGCACCCATGGCATCGCCAATGGCACCGCTGATGAGAGCGGCCGTGACTCGGTTATCGAAATCGGGCATGAACTATCTCCGTTGCCGCGCCCCCCAAGGGGGCGCGGGCAATGATCGCGTTGCATCCATCCGGGGGTCGATGATCAGTCAGCCAGCGGCTTCTGCTCGATCTCGCCGATCGCCGGTACGGCCTCGGGGCCGAGCAGCACGTGCTCGCGCCCGTTGCGCCGCAGCACCGCTTGCCCCGGCTGCTCGCCCGGGTTGCTGTTGAGATGCACTTCATCGGTGACATCGCCGAGCGTGATGCGCACGCCGCGGCCATCATCAAGCGTTTCGAACTGCGGCTCGGGATCACCCTCGCGCACGGGATACAGCACCCACAGCATCGGTGTGCCCGGTTCGGTGTGCAGCTTGACCCACTTCTGATACTCACCGATGCGCCACTGATCATCCCAGCCTTCCGGGGGGATCAGGGCGCGGCCATCGGTCTGTTCGATTTTCTCATCGGTGATCTCAAGCTGCTCATTGACCTTGCCGCCACCGTAGAACCAGCGGCCTTCGGTGTAGTCGGTCTCGGCGGCATCGGCCACGTAAAGCAGGGCATCGGTGTTCCACTGCCCCGCGCCGCGGATCAGGTTGCCCTCGCGCTCGAGCGTGCGGGCGAGCAGGTGGACATTGAGCTGCTGGGGCTGGTCGCTGATGGTTTCATCACGCACGATGAGGTAATCCTGCATGGGTGAATCGTCATCGTGCTTGACCAGCGTGAGGAATCGCCGGTGGTGGATGCGTTCGACATCTCGGCGGGGATAGGGGTAGTGGAACATGGCCTGCTTGGGATAGATCGGCCGCAATTCCAGCGATGCCGAGGATCGCTCGGCGACCACGACATCGGCCACCTCCGTGCCTGCAAAAGCGCCCACCCTGGCCGCGCCGTGAATCTGCTCCATGGCGGGCACGGCCTCATCGTCATCGGCGTGCGTATATTCACTGATCTCGCCGAAGGTGACACTGTTGTGCAGCGCCGCGTGGTCGCCCCGCGGGCTGTAGCCGCAGTTGTAGTCCAGGCTCAACGGCTCACCCGCCCCATAGAAGTGGAACGCCAACTCATCGTTGTGGTAATGGCCGCGCATGGGCCCGGCCTTGAAGCTGACAAATGTCTCGCGATCGGTCCCGAAGCGGCTTCGCATCAGGGCGCCGAAGCCATAGTAGGTGTCGCTCGACCAGTCCATGTCCTCGAGCGCCATCGGCTCGATGGACTGATCGACCTCGACAAGGTCATGAAACAGGTCGCCGCCCATGTTCTGATCGCGGTACATTTGCCAGATGCCCATCATCTTCGAGGCGAACTCGGGGTCGGCTTCGGCATAGAAGCGTGCGATGGCGCCGAAGTGCTTGCCCTCGTTGTCTCCCCAGCGATGGGTATCGCCGATCGGCGCCTGCTGGCGGATGCCGAGCCGGCGGTCGTAGGGGGTGATCAGGTTGCGATGCCAGCGCATCCGCTTGCGGAAGCGGTCATCCTCGGCCACGGCATTGCCGAACCCGATGTTGTCGAACACCCGCGCGATGCGCAGTTGAAGGCCCAGTGAGTACAGGCTGTAGCCGGGGCACTCATAGCCCACACCATCGGGCTCGAGGAACACGCGGTCGATGTCATCCTGGAAGTTCTCCCATCCGAACTCGAGCCAGTCCTCGGCGTGGGGATGGTCCTGCATCGCCGCGCCGGCGTAGATGGCG